>NZ_KV792054.1:0-85174 GCF_001808085.1 Staphylococcus sp. HMSC14C01 | reverse complement strand
TTATGCTTTTTCTTCCAAATTTGATATAAAATCGGGGCATATTCTTGAACCCCAAAAAATATGTAATACTAATATTCTATCCATAAAAAGTATGCGCTTAATATTAATTAAAACCTATTATCAGTAGTGTATATCAATATATATTATGAAACTGTTGACATAAGAAAAGATTATAGGTAGTTAAAATGTATATCTTATACATAATCAATAAAAGTTGAATTTAATGTATTTGACATAGAGGAATTTTTTTACATTTCTTTTTCGTTAACTCAGCATATCTTGTAGTTCACTATATTGGAAAGTATTTATTATAAAATATTTCTATGTTTTTGCTAAGTCTTGTCTTTCTATATTTTCGAGTACTAACAAAAAAACTTTCTCACTAATATTTAATGTTTTAAAGATCACTTTACTTTCCTCTTTAATCGACAGTATTATATTATGTTCTATATCTTGAAACAACATTTACTATCTCTTATTTATCTAGATGACGATATAAAGTTGCTCTACTTATGTTTGTTTTTTCTTTTATTTCATCTAGAGTGTAATTTTTGCTCATATACATTTCTATAGCATCTCTAAGATTTTTATCATCTCGTTTGGGTCTGCCTAACGTTTTTCCTTCTTTTGTATAATTTTCTAATCCAACGCGTGTCCTAAATTTAACAACATCACTTTGAAAGTCTGTAATATCATGTAGTATTTCTAAAAATTCTCCTTGGATATTTTTAGAAATATATCGGTTTAAATTAATTACATATAAAGATATATCCTTCTGTGAAAGATAATCTAATATATCTACTAATTGTTTCGTAGAATCTGCAAGTATACATAAATCTGTAATATATACTGCATCCCCCGAGACCAACTTCTTTTTTAAAAGAAGGTCTAATTCATTTCTTTTTTTATTATTAGCATGACTTTCCTCAACTATTTTTTTTGTATAGGTTTCTATTTTCTTTTTTTGTTCGTTTAAATCATCGTTTATTGTAACAGGTCTGATATAACCGTATTTCATTTACTTGCACCACCCTATAGCTAAAGTATAACAGAAAAGTTTCATTAAAGGGTATACATATGAAACTTTTCTGTTATACTTTACAATATAATTAAATAAAAAGGAGAGTAAGTTATGGTTGAAAAATTAAAACATGAATGGTTTAACCAGCCAGGTAAAAATATACTTGCCGGTATCGTGGTTGCCTTAGCTTTAATCCCTGAAGCTATCGCATTTTCAATTATTGCTGGCGTAGATCCAATGGTTGGTTTGTATGCTTCATTTATCATCGCTGTTGTTACTGCTATTGTTGGTGGTAGACCTGCAATGATATCAGGTGCAACAGGGGCTGTTGCCTTATTAGTTACACCACTTGTGAAAGATTATGGTGTAGAATATCTTTTAGCTGCCACGATATTAATGGGAGTAATTCAATTAGTTTTAGGCCTTCTCAAAGTGGGGCGTTTAATGAAATTTATACCTCATTCTGTCATGATAGGTTTTGTAAATGCATTAGGTATTATGATTTTCATGTCCCAAATAGAACATATCTTCGGTATTTCAATCTCAACTTATATATATGTAATTGTAACATTACTCATTGTATATATAATCCCCAAATTTTTCAAAGCAATACCTGCACCATTAATAGCTATCATCGTATTGACTGCTCTTTATATGTATACAGGTTCTGACGTGAGAACTGTTGGTGATTTAGGAAATATTAAGCAAGCTTTACCGCACTTTTTAATTCCTAATGTTCCCTTTAATTTGGAAACACTTCAAATCATTTTTCCATACTCGCTATCTATGGCTATTGTAGGTCTAGTAGAAAGTTTACTTACTGCTAAAATTGTAGATGATGCAACAGACACTTATAGTAGTAAAAACAGAGAATCTCGTGGCCAAGGCATTGCTAATATGATTACAGGATTATTCGGTGGTATGGGAGGTTGTGCCATGATTGGACAATCTGTAATCAATGTCAAATCAGGTGCAAACAGTAGATTATCTACTTTTTCTGCTGGTGTTGTCTTAATATTCATGATTATTGTTCTTGGAGGACTTGTTGTTCAAATTCCAATGCCAATTTTAGCAGGTATTATGGTTATGGTTTCGATTGGTACATTTGATTGGAATTCTTTTAAATATATTCAAAAAGCACCAAAAACAGATGCAGTTGTTATGATACTTACAGTGATAATTGTACTGATGACACATAACTTAGCTCTCGGCGTGGTCGTAGGTGTTATTTTCAGTGCTTTATTCTTTGCTACTAAAATATCAAAAGTAGAAGTAACATCTGAGAAATTTGGTAAAACTAACCGTTTATCTTTTAAAGGTCAAATCTTTTTTGTTTCTATTGACTCTATGATGGATCAAATTAGCTTTAATATTGAAAATAGTATTATAGAATTAAACTTTAATAATGCTCATTTATGGGATGATTCAGCAGTAGATGCTATTGATACAATGGTAAGGAAGTTCGAAGAAAAAAATAACATTGTTCATGTAGAAAAACTAAATTCAGATAGTCGTAAAATAGTCTCAGAATTAAGCAAACTAAATGAAAATCATTTAAACTAAGGAGTGTTGTTTATGTATAAATCAATTTTATTAGCAGCCGATGGGTCAGAAAATAGTTTACGTTCAGCACAGGAAGTTTTGAATTTTATAGATGAAAATACTATAGTTACTTTACTTACAGTTGTAAATGTTGAAGAATCGAAAACAGATGTTTTACATGGTAAACAAGGACATAGTTTAACAAATGAAAGAGAAGACAAATTATCCAGTATAACTGAACTATTTGTAGAACATAATGTAAATTATGAAGTAAAAATTGCACATGGTCTTCCTGCAGAAACAGTGGTTTCAGTTGCTAATAGTGGTAAATATCAAGCAATTGTTTTAGGGTCTCGTGGTCTAAACAGTTTACAAGAAATGGTATTGGGTAGCGTTAGTCACAAAGTGGCTAAACGTTCAAAAATTCCCGTTATCATTGTAAAATAGTCTGTCTAACTCAATCCATAAAAGGATTGAGTTTTATTTTGAGACGACTAAGGGTACCTTAGTAATTTAATAAAGTCTATTTTACAATATAAAAAAACAATACACAGTAATGTGTATTGTTAATTATTTCAGTATATAAACTTTAACGTAATCATAATTTCAAATAACATTTTAAGATATTTATTTTTGTTCACATAATTACTGATTATAGGTAGTAAGTTTGTATAATATATCATTTATTGTCTTTCCTCTTTATAAAAAAAAGCAGAGCTATTGTAATTATTAAGATTACTAAAGTTATCAACAAAGATTTTTCTATATCATTAATTAAAAAAAGCAATATCATAAAATTGGAATTATTAGTATCATTAGCGAAAAGAACTTATTCAATTTAAAGTCATCCTTTCAACATTTTTATTTTCTTTGGTAATTCCTTAAAGTCATTAATATTAATAAAAGTACTATATTTATAATATTGATTTATCACAGTTTATTTTTTCAAAATACAATAGTTCTGATAATACAATATTACTTTCAATATTAGTCTGTTTAATATATTATTTTATATTAATTATAATTTGTTTAGTTATTTTTAAATATAATAGGAGGAATTATTATGAAAAATTTTAACTATACTGATACAGGAGATAAAATTAAGCCAGGAGATAAAATTATAATAGAAATGTCTTTTCCTCAAAAATTCTCTTTCGTAGGGAGAGCCGATTCAGTATTTAAAAAACTACTAGAAGATAATAATGCTAAAATAACAAAATCTGATAAAGAGTAAATTGAATTTAGAAATATTATTATATAAAATAAGTGGCTAATATCTAGCCACTTATTTTTTCGCAGAAAAAATCTTAAGGGGCTTGGGGATATTCCCCAACAAGCCGGCGACGCTACCACGTATGTGGCTAGCAAAGCCAGTGCTTGCCAAACCACTATATTACTTTAATAACCTTTACATATTTTATATGCTTAGGTTATTCAAGTAATAACTTTCGAAGAAAGCGTGGTGGGAATGAATGAGTGAACGAGACACATTTGTGGCTAGCGACGATGCTGTTAAGAAAAACCGTAAACCTAACCGTAAGGAGCGTAAACAAATTAGTTTTCGAGTGAACGAAGGCGAATATTTAAAGTTACAACAATCTGCGGAAACTTTAAATATGAGTGTGCCTGCTTTCGTTAAGAAAAAGGCACAGGGAAGTCGATTGGTCGCACCAAAATTTGATAAAGAAACGCGACAATCGATAGCTAAGGATTTAAGCAAGCTAGGATCAAATGCTAATCAAATTGCTAAATATTGTAACTAACATCAATATGAGGCGCCGAATTATGAAGCATTAGAATATAATATCGAAGAATTACGTAGAAGGTTGGATGAAATATGGAAAGTCCTAAAATAAATATGATTTTAAGTCTAATTTTATTTATTGTCTGTTTAATTATGATTAGCTATTTTATTTTTTATGCACATCAATTTTGGGCAAGTATCTTTTTTTTACTTTTAGCCTTTATAGATGTTATTAAATGCTATACATCTTATAAAGAAATGAAAGAACGTGATATAAATGGCCACAGCTAAAATAAGTTCAACGAAATCAACGTCACGGGCTATTAATTACGCTGAAAAACGGGCTGAAGAAAAAAGTGGCTTAAATTGTGACATAGACTATGCCAAGGGAAGTTTCAAAGCGACACGTGAACTGTATGGAAAAACGAGTGGCAACGAAGGTCATGTGGTTATCCAGTCATTTAAGTCTGGCGAAGTAACACCAGCACAATGTAATCAACTTGGAATGGAATTAGCCGAGAAGATAGCACCTAATCATCAAGACAAGAAGAAACTCGTTTTCAACTCGTTTCAAAACAAAGACAAAGGAGATAATTATGAGTCAATTTAACCGAATTTTTGACGGTAACAATTATTTCGAATGTGATAAATGTGGAAGTTTAGCAACCATCGATGAAGATGGGAAGTTAATGCGAATGATTACGAATATACAAGGTTTGCCAGTAATTTACGAAGAAAAAAATAAAGAATCGTTTATAGATGAAAACGGAAACTTAAAATGCGACTGTAGTGATTAAAAAATTTAATATCGCTTTATTCCAATTGCTTTATTGACGTTGAGCCTCGGAACCCTTAACAATCCCCAAAACTTGTCGAATGGTCGACTTAATAGCTCATGCTATGCCGACATTCGTCTACAAGTTTAGTTAAGAGTTCTTCTCAACTTCAATAAATTTTCTCGGCATAAATGCGTGTCTAATCTTTTTTAGAACGACTAATCAAAAAATAATCTAAAAAATCACAAACCAAAATTAAAAAAATAAAAAAGCCTAAATACTCTCTCGATTTGTGAGAAAGTATTTAGGCTTTTTGAATTAATAAATTTCTTACTTCTTATGTTTATTTAACAATTAGTACTGGGACAGAACTTCTTTTAGCAATCTTATGTGTAACATCTCCTAAAACATGTTTAATATTCAAATCGACTCTATGATTACTCATAATTACTAAATCAAATTCACCATTATTTATATCTTTAGAAGTAATTTTTTCTAAGATTGTATCTTTAATATGCCCAAAATCTACATCTATTTTATATTGAATACCTCTTTTTTCTAATTCACGTAAAAATGGAGTGAGTTTTTTTTCTTTTTCTCTAATAATATCTTCTTTATGCTTATTATAATACTTTATACTAATTGCAAGATCATTTTCTGTTACAACGTGATAAATTACAACAACTGAATCTTCATCGGTGACTTTTTCTAAATAGTCAGGGATAGCACTAAAATCATTTTCGAAATCATAGGGTAATAATATATTTTTGAACATCTACACCAGCCTCCTATTACTTATTATTTAGATGTCTATTACTTATATATACCCTAAATATATATGCTTATTCTGGTTCTGTTATAAAGTAAAAAATATAGCTAACCACTATTTGAAATTTTAAGATACTTTTTTAGAGCATTTAGAGAGATTTATAGAATAATAAACAGGTTAAAAAGTAATAGGAAAAATAGGATTTGGATAAAAAAATCAATCCTATTTATAGCATTGACGTCGACTGAAGCCTATGAAATCAACTAAAATAATAGTATTCAGACAATTTAAAGTGGTCTTGTAACAATTGTAAATAGTATGCAATATTAGAGGTTATAGTATCGATAAATTCTTATTCAATATTAACTATAAGTATTGTTATATCAGCGTTTATGATAATTTTAAAAAGAGCACTTAATTAAAAGAAAATAGAGATATAGATGTATTCTAATATTGATTGGACCATTTCAATTAATATTATTAAATAAGCAGTTAACATAAGTGATAATTATCAGAAGTTCCGTCACTATAAAACTAATTATTATCCATTTTTATCCTTTCTTTAAGATTGAGAGATAGTAAAAAAGTTAACTACACTTGTAGCTAACTTTTTTTGTTCGAAGAAAATAAAAATGCACCTAAGAATAATAAAGGAAAAATAACGAATAAACGAGTAATAAAAAAGTTGGTAGGTAAAAATATATAAATAATAAAAGATAATATGAAACAAAGAAAATATATTTTTTTATTTGTACTCATGTCATCACATCTCCAGTATTATTGTATTATAACTTTTTTAATTGTTCTTTAGGTTGCCAATCTCCGCTATTAGTTCAGAACATTATCTAAAGATTGCTACCAATCTAAAAATATAATACTAATGTAGGAGGCTAATAGATAAATGATAACTTTTATATACCAACTTATTTTATTTTTTATAATTATAGGAACGTATGCTTTAATGCGTGGAGGATATATGGATATTGAATGGAATTTTTTATTATCTATGTATGGCATGTTCGTTGGATACTTGGTAATGTTCTATTTTTCGATTTATACTAATACTGACTTTAGTAGAAGAACAATAAAAATAATAGCAACAATCAGTATTATTTTAATGACTATTATCTTAGTTATTTTAGGACATTTGTTGTTTATTTTATTAACAGAATAAAGATACAAAAGGGCTTTTCTAGACATGAATATATAATCTACTTTTTATTTTTATATAGATAATTACCAATAAATTCTACTAAAAAATGAATAATTGTACCTAAAATAATAGCTGATAAACAAAGTAAGGTGATACTATAATTGTCGCTTAATGAAAATAAAAAATACAATAAAATCAAAACTCCAACTAATGTTATTTTAAAAGTCTTTTTATCTACTTTTGCCATCTCCTTTTCTAAGTTTAAGTTAACAATAAATAATATTTATTATCATTTATGATTATCAAAAGTTATGTTAATGGAATAAATTAATAAACTTTTCATTAATAGAACAATAATATAGATGTCATACAGCTGAGACGTTTGATCGTCTCAGCTTTTTGCATAATAAAAGAGCAGTTATAATCGATTGTTATTATGACAAATGTAATAGTTAAAATCACACACAGAATGTGCTTAACACGTCATATCACATATTTAAAAGGAAGTGAGTGACTTAATAAATATATTCAAGATAAGTTATAACTACAGATTATTTCATTTGTATATTTATATCATTTTGTCGATCATTTCATAATGTGTAAGATAGATATATTTTGAAGTAATTAAGTAAAAAATAAACAAATTTTTCAATTTAATTTAAAAATTTAAAAAATTCCGTGAAATATATTTCGTTTTTTAGTAAACTGTCTACTAAGGAAGAAAGTAAGTAGTGAGATATTGTTTGATTTGAAGCCATACCTCACATCTAAATTAAATATAAGGGGATGACAGTAGATTATGGATTTATTAATTGGTACGTTGTTTTTAGTTTTAGTCTTAGTGATTTTTACGTTATTTACATATAAAGCACCTAGTGGTATGCGTGCGATGGGAGCTTTAGCTAATGCAGCCATTGCGACATTTTTAGTAGAAGCTTTTAACAAATATGTAGGTGGAGAAGTATTTGGTATTAAATTTTTAGAACAACTAGGTGACGCTGCGGGAGGTCTTGGTGGTGTCGCTGCTGCTGGGTTAACTGCCTTAGCTATTGGTGTTTCACCTGTGTATGCATTAGTTATCGGAGCTGCTTGTGGTGGTTTAGACTTACTTCCAGGGTTCTTTGCTGGGTATATTGTAGGTTATCTTATGAAATATACAGAAAAATATGTTCCAGATGGTGTAGATCTTATTGGTTCAATCGTTCTTCTTGCACCACTTGCACGTTTAATTGCGACGGGTTTAACGCCAGTAGTGAATAATACATTACTAAAAATTGGTGACATTATTAAAAGTAGTACGGACACAAATCCAATTATTATGGGGATTATTCTTGGAGGCATTATTACGGTTGTAGGTACAGCACCGTTAAGTTCAATGGCTTTAACCGCATTACTTGGTTTAACTGGCGTGCCAATGGCCATTGGTGCTATGGCTGCATTTAGTTCGGCATTTATGAATGGTACGCTGTTCCATCGTTTAAAATTAGGAGATCGTAAGTCAACGATTTCAGTAAGTATTGAACCGTTATCTCAAGCTGATATTGTCTCTGCTAATCCGATACCAGTGTATGTGACAAACTTCTTTGGAGGAGCTGTTGCAGGTTTAATTATCGCTTTATCTGGTATGATCAATGACGCAACAGGTACAGCAACACCCATTGCAGGATTCTTAGTGATGTTTGGTTTTAATAGTCCAATGAAAGTGATTATCTATGGTGTTGTAATGGCCATTGTGGGTGGTTTAGCAGGTTTTCTTGGTTCTCTTGTATTCAAAAAATATCCGATTGTTACAAAACAAGATATGATAGATCGTGAAGCAAAAAGAAAAGTTAAAACAGCATAAATATGAGTGACTTCTTTGTCAAAATATGGCAAAGAAGTTTTTTGTTGTATGTTTTAAATTTTCTATCTTATGTTTTTTGTGTAATAATATAATAAAAAGTTACACATATTGTAACGTTCATACACATCATGTGTATTGAATTTTAAATGCTAAATCTCTGACAAAGGAGTGGGCTAAGATGCAAAATTTAAGAAATAGAAATTTTTTAACATTACTTGATTTTTCAAAAAAAGAAATGGAATTCTTACTTAATCTCTCTGAAGATTTAAAACGTGCAAAATATGCTGGTATTGAACAACAAAAACTTAAAGGTAAAAATATCGCTTTAATTTTCGAAAAAAATTCTACACGCACACGTTGTGCGTTTGAAACAGCAGCTTATGATCAAGGTGCTCATGTGACGTATCTTGGGCCTACAGGTACACAAATGGGAGTAAAAGAAACGGCTAAAGATACGGCTCGTGTTTTAGGTGGGATGTATGACGGTATCGAATATCGCGGATTTTCTCAACGTACTATTGAAGAAATTGCAGAATATGCTGGTGTTCCGGTTTGGAATGGTTTAACGAATGAAGATCATCCAACACAAGTGCTTGCTGATTTTTTAACTGCAAAAGAAGTATTAAAAAAACCTTATGAAGACATTCATTTCACATATATTGGTGATGGACGCAATAATATGGCAAATGCATTGATGCAAGGCGCAGCTATTATGGGAATGACATTCCATCTTGTGTGTCCGAAAGAGTTAAGACCTAAAGATGAGTTACTAAAAACATGTCAGTCATTGGCTGATAAAAACGGCGGTACTATTTTAGTGACTGACAATATTGACCAAGGGGTGAAAGGATCGGATGTGATTGCTACAGATGTGTGGGTATCGATGGGTGAACCTGACGATACTTGGGAAGAACGTATTAAATTATTAGAACCTTATCGTGTAACAAAAGAATTAATAGAAAAAACAGGCAATCCACATACCATTTTTGAACACTGTTTACCTGCTTTCCATAATGCAGAAACAGAAATTGGTAAACAAATTAAAGAAAAATATGGTTTGAATGAAATGGAAGTCACAGATGAGGTCTTCGAAAGTGATCGTTCTGTTGTCTTTCAAGAAGCCGAAAACAGAGCACATACGATTAAAGCAGTAATGGTGGCAACTTTAGGCGAATAGAGAAAAAAGGGGGACCTATGGATGTCTAAAATCGTGGTCGCATTAGGTGGCAATGCTTTAGGGGAATCACCGAAAGAACAATTAGAGCTTGTAAAAGGAACAGCTCAATCATTAGTTGGTTTAATAAACAAAGGATATGAAGTGGTCATTAGTCATGGGAATGGACCACAAGTGGGAAGTATTAATTTAGGATTAAATTATGCAGCAGAACATGAACAAGGCCCGCCTTTTCCATTCCCTGAATGTGGCGCAATGAGTCAGGCGTATATTGGCTATCAAATGCAAGAAAGCTTACTTAACGAACTCCATACTTTAGGTATCAATAAAGAAGTTGTAACACTCGTAACACAAGTCGAAGTAGCGAGCGATGATCCAGCGTTTCAACATCCAACGAAACCTATTGGCTTATTTTATACAGAAGAACAAGCAGATAAAATGAGACAAGAAAAAGGATATACATTTATGGAGGATGCAGGACGTGGGTATCGTCGCGTTGTGCCTTCTCCTCAACCTATTAATATTGTTGAACTTGATAGTATTGAAACACTCATTAAACATGGTACGCTTGTGATTGCAGCTGGTGGCGGCGGCATCCCAGTTGTTAAGGAACAAGGTCGTTATCAAGGTGTCGATGCAGTCATTGATAAAGATAAGACAAGTGCATTACTTGCAGCTCATTTACAATCGGATCAATTAATGATTTTAACAGCCGTTGATTATGTTTATATTAATTACGGAAAAGACAATCAAGAAGGACTAAGTGACGTTACAGTCGATGATATGAAAGAATATATTGCCGATAATCAATTTGCGAAAGGCAGTATGTTGCCAAAAGTAGAAGCAGCTCTTCAATTTATTGAAAAGAATCCCAAAGGTAGTGTGTTGATTACTTCTTTATCAGGTTTAGATGATGCGTTAGAAGGTAAAATTGGTACACGTATTACAAAATAAATAGTTATATTAAATCGCTTGAGCCTAATATATGTATTTTACATATGTAGGCTCAAGTTTTTTTATGAGTTACTCAAATATCTAATAGTTACAAGTTCTACTTCGGATTGTCTGAGGTTATATTCATAGACCATTTCATTTTAAAACATCCTTTGATTTAATTAAAGAATAATGTAAACTTATTATTATATAAAGTTTACAATTATGAGTTTTATTAGTGTATTTTAAAAGATAGGAGTGACAAACATCATGACATTAAATCTAGCAGAACGTGTATTGAATGGAGAAGCGTTAACTAAAGAAGAGTGTCTAAGTCTATTTCAAGACGAGACGATTGATACGTTTGAATTATTAAATGAAGCCTATATAGTAAGAAAGCATTACTATGGTAAAAAAGTAAAACTTAATATGATTCTCAACGCGAAAAGTGGCATTTGTCCAGAAGATTGTGGTTACTGTGGGCAATCTGTCAAAATGAAAGAAAAACAGCGTTATGCTTTGGTAGATCAAGAACAAATTAAAGCAGGGGCACAAGTCGCGACAGACCATAAAATTGGGACGTATTGTATTGTAATGAGTGGACGTGGTCCTTCGAATAAAGAAGTAAATCATATTTGTGATACGGTAGAAGATATTAAAGCTATTCATCCACAACTTAAAATTTGTGCGTGTTTAGGTTTGGTTGATGATGAACAAGCAACACAGTTAAAAGAAGCTGGTGTCGATCGGTATAATCATAATTTAAATACAAGTGAACGTTATCACGAGGAAGTTGTGACAACACATACATATGAAGACCGTGTGAATACAGTTGAGATGATGAAAGCACATCACATTTCACCTTGTTCTGGCGTGATTTGTGGAATGGGAGAAACAGATGAAGATATTATCGATATGGCATTTGCGTTGAAAGAGATTGATGCAGACAGTATTCCAGTAAATTTCTTACATCCGATTAAAGGTACCAAGTTTGGTGGGTTAGATTTATTATCTCCAACAAAGTGTCTACGTATCTTAGCTCTGTTTAGACTGATTAATCCTACTAAAGAAATTCGAATTGCGGGTGGTCGTGAAGTCAATTTACGTTCACTTCAAGCAACTGCACTTCAAGCGGCTAACTCTATCTTTGTAGGCGATTACTTAGTGACAGGCGGACAGCCTAATGAACTTGATTACCAAATGATTGAAGATATGGGATTTGAGATAGACGGGTAGTGAACATATTATAAAACACCTTCTAGCAGTTTTGGTTAGAAGGTGTTTTATTTAATATCTATTTTTCAGTATTTTTTCTTGCTTTATACGCATGAGTTGCTGCTGCACTTGCATTTTGAGAAGCTTCTGCGGCATTTTCATTGGCTGCTCTAGCGCTATGTGCCGCTCTTTCTGCCCATATTGCAGATGCTTGGGAATTGGATGCTGCTAATTCTGACGCGTATTTTGCTGCTTTAGCATCTACACTTGTTTGAGTAACAGTAGAAAGAATTTGTTGTTGTTGCCCTTCCATACGTGCTTGATGTGATTCTGTTTCATATAAATTAATGGCTTCTTTTAAAGTATCAGCGCGTTGGTTATAAAGATAACTAAACATTGAACGTAAAGAATGAATGTGAGTATAAGCTTTTGGAATACGTTGTTGGGCTTTAGAAGCTGCTACAGTGTGGTGTATATCAGTTAATGTGTGTTGATGACGTTGAATATTATGTTGATGCTGTTGAATATCGGGTTGATCTTTAAGCTCTTTTTCAGCTTTTTTATATCCTTTCGATTTAGTAATTGATTTGTTTTCAGGTCTGATATTTTTATTTTTGACGAACCAGACGATAAGTAAAATGAGTCCAATCATCATAAGGCTAGTTGAGTGATAGATAAACAATGATATGAGTATCATCACAAGACTCGGTAATAATAGCATTAACATGGTTTTCTTTTTAACTTGTTTTAATATTAAGTGTTTTATCTCTTTTTCTTCTTGACGAATAAGTCTATCTTGAGATTTTTCTTGATCGTGCGCTTTAATTAATAATGCGATATCTGACATTAATTGTTCTTTTGTTTGATACATATATTGACTACTCCTTACTCCATATTGAAATCTGAAAATTTAACTTGTGTAACGTCTTTATCTTTAGGTGAGAGGTCGACGAGTTTTTGATCTTTATTATCTAATTTAATCATTGTATATTTATAATCCTCATCATCTGCATCATCTCCTCTAAGTGTTGAAGGATCCGCTGTAAAGGTTCCAATATACTCTACATTTTTAGTGGGATATTGAGATTGACCTGTTTCAACGTTAGTGTAGAACATAAAACTATCTTTATTGGTAGCAGATTTATCCATAGCCTTGCTAATATCATTTTGAAAATCTTTTTTAGAAATCTTACTTGTAGAAAGTAGTGTGAATAAAGGTTCTCCGTTATCCGTGGTTAATTCAATATAACTTTTAACATCTCGGTAAGGTGTTTCCTCATAGTCAACATTTTTACTATCTAAGGTTTTTTTAACTTCGTTGGTATCTAATTTACTAATTAAGCTAGGTGGAATTTCTAAAGAATCATCGAATGCAATCATTTTCATCTTGCCGGCTTTCGTGAGGTATATCCAATCTACTTTTGATTCTCCATTGGAATTACTTACGGTATATAAAAGGTGTTCCTTTTTATCATTAATAATATCTTTAATAGAAATATCTTTTTTATGTTCGATACTTTGGCTACATCCTGTCAGTGAAAAAGTGAATATTGCTAAGCTCATTATGATGAGGAAAGGTTTGAATTTTTTCATAGTAACAGCTCCTTAATAAAATTTTTAAAATGAACATGTAGGATGTATATATTACAACCTACATGTTATGAGGTCATACTTCATTTCTTAGATAAATCATTTGTAGTTTGATAAGTTCTACGGTGAATTGTTTTAATAGATGATCAGGAGAAATCAATCGTAACGAGCGATGATATTGAAAACACAAGTCAATTGCTTCATTAGGATTTAAATTCATTTGAACGTCATATGTTTTATCGTTTTTATTTAAAATTTTAATGTCATCACGTATTTTTAACGTTTCGTATAGCTTAAATGTCACTTCATATGTCACTTGAACACGTAAGTCATCTTGATGTGAATATTTAGGAGAACGTTTAATAAAGTAGCTATTTTTACTTTGTTCAAATTGAATTTGTAACTCAAGATCTGAGTGCAGCGTTGATTCATATAGATAATGTCGAATATTATCTATATCTCGTTGAATCGTTCTAGGATTCACATTAAATTCTGTTGCAAGTTCTAATTTGTTGACTGTTTCATTTTTTAATAATTTATCGTAGATATTTAATACTCTAAATGCTTGTTCCATAGGCGAAAGCTTCCTTTCACAAAACCTAAATTTATTATAAGAAACGACCTTAGACATGATAGGTCATTTCTTTAAAAGTTTTTATTTTATAAAAATTGTATTTTTCGCTTTAAATGGCGTACTATTTAAATTTGAAAATTTAAGTTAGTTATATCGTGTCTAACCTAGTCATTTCCCAGGACATATGAATAAAGAATGAACCATTCTATTAATTCAGATGGATTAGTCGATATGAGTTTTAAATAAGGGCGTAGTGTATGATTTTGATTCAATTTGTGAAAGATTTTAGTGAAATTGCAGTTTAATAATGTTTCATCGTTAGTGCATGATTGACCAAATTCAATACGTTCATATTGAGCGATTATCGTTTGTGGCGTTTCATTTAGATTATTGAGTTCTGTAATGATTTCGTGATATATCATGTCATTCACCTCCATTTCTCACGTTGGAAACTAAAGGCGCCTGACAAGGCGACTTCTTTTATTTTTAGACGGGCAAGGAGTTGTAAAAGAGAGAGGTAAGCATAAAGTAAAAAAACGCCCCCTTACCAATTAAGGTAAGGGGGCGCGATATTAAGGGTTGTTTAAAATGATATAAAAAAGTCTCTCGCAACTATGCGAGAGACTTTTTTATAGTTTTTTACATAAATCCAATCAGTTTCATCCATAATGAGCCAATGCCTAACCAAATAACAAGATAAACAAGTCCTAATACGATATTCATGAGCCACCAACGTTTTTGTGTAATGTAACCTGCTGAATAAAGAATTGGGGCAGGACCACTACTATAGTGTGTTGTTGATGCCATTAAGTTACCAAAGAAACCAAGCATGAGTGCACTAAATAATGGTGGTGCGCCAGCTGCAATGGCAACGCCAAGTAATGCTGCGTACATTGCACTGACATGAGCCGTTGAACTTGCAAATAGATAATGTGAATAGAAATAGAAAATCACTAATATCACAAGTACTATAGGCCAACTAAAGCCATGTAAACTATGCGCAATGGTTTTACTTAACCAAGGAATAAATCCGAGTTGATTCAATTGATCTGCCATCATGACAAGTACTGAGAACCATACCAATGTATTCCAAGCGCCAGTTTCATTTAAGATATCTTTCCAATTTAATACGCCAGTTAAAAGTAAAAGTGATAATGCGATAAATGCAGTAAGCGTCGCATCGATACCAATAAAGCTACCAGTTACCCATAGTAATAAGGCAATAGCAAAGATAGCCATCATAAATGCTTCAGCTTTTGAGATATGACCCATCTCAGATAACTCATGTTCCGCCCATTTTTTAGCATTTGGCGTCTCTTTAACTGTAGGTGGATATATTTTATATATAATAAAAGGAACTACAATGAGTGAAATTAAACCAGGAATTAAGGCAGCTATAAACCAATCTGTCCAAGTTAAATGGATATGTGCTGTTTTGGCTGCTAAGTCTTGTGCAAGTGGGTTACCTGCCATTGCAGTTAAGAACATTGCTGCGGTAATTAAATTTCCATGAAATTCTGTAAATATCAAAAATGCACCCATTTTACGTTCGGTACCTTCTTTTGGCGTTGAACCAAAAGAAGTTGATAAGGACCGAATAATTGGGAACATAATACCACCAGCACGTGCAGTATTACTTGGTGTAGCAGGTGCTAAAATTAAGTCTACGCCAACAAGAGAATAGGCTAATCCAAGGGTCTTCTTCCCAAATAATTTAACGAATTGTAAGGCAATACGACGTCCTAGCCCTGTTTTTACAAATCCTCTAGAAATAAAAAATGCCATAGCAATAAGCCAAATACTTGAATTACCAAATCCTTGAACGGCTGTTTTAATATCAACAACGCCGACAAGCACAGTAAGAGTAAATCCGAGTATAGAGACGGCACCAATCGTCATCGGTTGTGTGATACATCCGATAATGGTTGCGACAAAAATCGCAAACATGAACCATGCTTGTATATTTAAAGATTCAGGTCTAAACGGTGCAAGTAAGGCAATAATTCCTCCAACAATAATAGGAAGTATAAATTTTTTATACTTCATTGAATGATCCATATAGTAGCCTTCTTTCTTGAAAACACTTTTATACATGTCTAGAATAGGCCAATCTTTAAGAATGTACAGACTAATATTTAAAAAAATAAATAGAAGAAAGTAGGGGGGAATTTAAGTGTACTTTAGTCAATTGTGCAGTAATTGGCTAAAGTACACTTAGAATAACTTTAATTATTTTATTCGCTATCTTTAATATCAGTAATGAACATATGGCCTGGCGCATGTGTAATCATAAGTTCTGGTTTAGCATCGAGTGCAACGGATTGTGGAGTTACGCCACATCCCCAAAAGACAGGCACTTCATTAGGACGAATAGTGACGGGTTCTCCATAGTCAGGAACATTAATATTTTGAATGCCAATATGTTCAGGATTGCCGATATGGATTGGCGTGCCATGTACATGTTTAAAATGTGAGGTTATCTCAGTAGCTTTAATAGCTTGAGACATTGTCATTGGACGCATACTGACTGTAATATTCCCAGCAAATTGTCCACTCGGCTGGGCTGGTATGGTTGTGTGATACATTGGTACATTATGTTCTTCTTCAATATGTCGTACGGGAATGTCTGATTCTATTAACGCATGTTCAAACGTAAAACTGCATCCAATTAAGAAGCTCACCATGTCCTCAGTATATAAGTCAGAAATCTCATCACGTTCTTCAATTAATTTGCCTTGTCTATACACACGATAACGTGATACATCGGTGCGAATATCTGCTTGTTGACCATAATAAGGAAATGAAGGTGAACCGATTTCAGACACATCCAATAGTGGACATGTTTTTGGATTTCTAAAACAAAATTTCAAAAAATCATAAGCATATGTGGATGGCAAAATAACGACGTTTGCTTGGATATATCCTTCAGCCATCCCACTTGTATGATGTGTTAATTGACCTTCACGGATTAATTGGCGTAAGTATTCTGGTGATTGATGTTTGGTGTCCATCATGCATACCCCCTTGTTTTTTACACAGTACAATATATGAATATATTAATTATTTATCTGTCTGTGACCCATTTGATGTTTCCTCGTCTTTTTCGCGTTTTTCGAGTGGAATAGAGTAATCTTTATCATCCTCAACATATGACATTTGGAAATGTTTTGTATGTTCTCGTCGTAACGCACGCATAATAGATATTGTCATCAATAATAAAATAATTGAAAATGGTAAGCCAGTTACAACAGAGGCTGTTTGTAGACTTGTGAGTCCACCTGCAATGGTCATTGCGACTGAAATCGCACCAATTAATAAACCCCAAATGACTTTATGTTTTATTTTTGGATTCTCACTACCTCCTGTTGCCATTCCAGCAACAATATGCGTTGTTGAGTCAGCACTTGTGACAATGAATAAAAAGATTAACAAAATGGCAAGACCGCTTGTAATATCAGATAATGGAAATTTTGATAATAATTCAAATAAAGCAACCGTATAATCTTTATCTACAAGACTAGCAATCTTGTCGCCACCCATAGCAATTTTGACAGCCATACCACCGAAGCCACAAATCCAAACGAATGAAATGAGTGGAGGTACTATAAGCACACACATAATAAATTCTCGAATGGTGCGACCGCGTGATACACGTGCAACGAAACCTCCAATAAATGGTGACCAAGAAATAACCCATGCCCAATAGAAGACAGTCCATTGTTGAATCCAAGCATTGTTATTTGTATACGGATCAATACGTAAACTATATTCGACAAAGTGTCTTATGTAGTCTCCGATAGCAAGTGTGTAAGATTCAAAGATAAATTTTAAATCCCCGAAGATAAGCATAAAGACAAGTAATAAAGCGCCTAATATAATATTAAGGTTACTAAGCCATTTCACACCTCGTCCTAGACCTGTAATACCAGATCCAATGAAAATAATCATCATTAATACTGTAATAGAAATTTTAGTGATATTGTTATTTGGTACATGGAAGACATGATTTAATCCACCACTAATTTGCATAATACCAAGTCCAATTGATGTTGCTATCCCCATTACGGTAGCAATAATTGCTAAGATATCAATGATATTTCGAAAAGGACGTTTGTAGGCTTCACCGAAGACAGGTTCCATTGCAGTAGAAATTAAACCATCACGTTTCTTACGGAATTGAAAATATGCGACGATAAGCCCAGCCATTGCAAAAATAGACCATTGTGAGATTCCCCAATGAAAAAAGGTATAACCCATAGCAAGTCTTGCGGATTCAGGAGATTGATCTGGCACTTTTCCTGGGAAAGGAGAATGAAGATAGTGTGTGAGTGGTTCAGCTACACCCCAAAAGACAATACCAACACCTAAGCCAGCAGAGAATAACATACCAAGCCATGACATGAAAGAAAATTCAGGTTCTTCATTATCGTCTCCTAATTTGAACCGACCATATCTAGAAGCAGCTAAAGAAATTAGAAAAATATCTAAAATAAATATAATAAGTAAGAAAAGCCAACCAAAAGTATTTGAAATAAAATCGTACATCGTTTGAGCATGTGTACCAAATGTCTTAGGAAATATACCAGCAATTGCAGTGATAATAATAATAATAGACACTGAAATGATATAAACCAGTCTGTTATTTCTTTTACGTTTGTCATTCATGAATTAATTAAGTCATCCCTTTATAAAATAGTTGTTTTGATTATACATATAATTATGAATATTTTCAAAATTCATTTTAATCGTTTATAAATTAGTTTAAAGAAAGTTAACATTAAATTTGAAAATTTTTTCCAAAAGAAGAAATTGCCTAATGATGACAATATGAAATGATATAATATCTTTGAAATGATAAGAAATTTTATAGAAAAGAAGGGGTATCATGTCTCAATATGTCATTACAAATGGAAGAATTTATACGGAAGCACAAGTTATTGAAAAAGGGTATCTTGTCGTAGAAAATGGCAAAATTAGTGATATTCAAAAAGGTGATTATAAAGGTCATTTAAATCAAATAGATGTAGCAGGAAAGCATGTGTTACCAGGTTTTATCGATATTCATATTCATGGTGGCTATGGAGAAGATGCGATGGATGCATCGTATGACGGCTTAAATCATTTAGCTAAACAATTATTGTCTGAAGGGACAACAACATTTTTAGCAACAACGATGACGCAATCTGATGAGAATATTGAAAAAGCATTAAAAAATATTGTCGCATGTTATGAAAATCAAACGTTAGGTGAAGCAGCTGAAATCGGTGGTGTACATTTAGAAGGACCATTTATTTCTGAACATAAAGTGGGTGCTCAAAATCCTAAATATGTACAACGTCCCACTGTTGACAAAATTCGACATTTTCAAAAGGTAGCGAAAGGATTAATTAAAATCATTACTTTTGCGCCAGAAGTCGAAGGCGCTCATGACACATTAAATGAATTGCGTGATGATATCATCTTTTCAATGGGACATACTGTCGCCACATTTGAAGAAGCAAATGAAGCGGTAGAACGAGGTGCGAAACATGTAACGCATCTTTACAATGCTGCAACACCTTTTGAACATCGGAATCCAGGTGTGTTTGGTGCCGCATGGACCAATCAAAGTTTAAACACTGAAATTATTGGTGATGGGATTCATTCACATCCTGCTGCTGTAGATATTGCATATAAGCAAAAAGGACCTACTCACATGTATTTAATTACAGATGCCATGCGTGCCAAAGGTATGAAAGATGGTGAGTATGATTTAGGTGGACAAAATGTGATTGTTAAAGGGAAAGAAGCACGTTTAGAAAATGGCGCACTTGCAGGCAGTATTTTAAAAATGAATGAAGGACTGCATAATTTAATTCAATTTACGCATGATAGTTTAGATCACTTATGGCGAGTGACAAGTTTAAATCAGGCCATTGCACTTAATATTGATAAGCAAAAAGGAAGCTTAAGCATAGGAAAAGATGCAGATATCGTAATTGTAGACGACCATATACAAGTAGATACAACGATTAAATCAGGTACTATTCATCATTTTTAAGACTACTCGCATGGTGAAAAATGAATAATTTAGTATCTCTTTATCTTTTTAGGTTTATATATATGAAGTTTAGTGTATATACATAGTAAATCTACATAATATATGAATTTGAAGTAAAGGAGGGATAGGTAATGCAAAATGATTTGAGATTTCCAAGTGCAAAAAATTTCTTTACTACTTTAGGGTGGTTATCAGTCATTGCTTTATTAGCGGTTGTAGTGGTCAATGCGCTTTATAATAGTTCTTTTAAAAGTTGGTCAGATATCAGTGTGAAATTCACTCAAACGGATTTAATTTTCTTGATTACTTTCGCAATTATTGCGATAGTTTGTATTATTATTTCATTGCTTTTAAAATTATTTAAACATCCATAGTAAGTAAAGTTAACATATTAAAAGGGACAGAACTCGAGCGTTCTGTCCTTTTTAGTGGTTTAAATAATTAAATATGACATCATCAATGATAATGTCTACATTCGGATGCGTTTGTAAAATAGAAGCAGGTAATGTTTCAGTTTTCGGTCCATTCATTAAACGCTCAACAGCTTCTTGTTTACGTTCTCCAAAAGCTAATAAAATGATACGTTTTGCGCGCATAATAGATTGTAATCCCATAGAAATGGCTTGTTTTGGAACATCATCAATCGTATCAAAATGAGTACTATTTGCTTTAATCGTAGAATCAGTTAAATCTACAACTCGTGTTTGACTATCAAAAGATGTACCTGGTTCGTTGAAACCGATATGACCATTTTCTCCAATACCTAATAATTGAATATCGGGTTGTCCTATAGAGGATAGACGCTGTTCATAAGCATGTGCTTCGTCTTCAAGATCAGATGCGTCTCCTCTTGGAATGTAGATATGATCTTCATTCCATTCGTTATGATTAAATAACAGCTCATGCATATATGTGTAGTAGCTTTGAGGGTGTGATGAATTAAGACCCACATACTCATCTAAGTTAAATGTTTTAATATCATTTAAATTCACACGATTTGCCGTTAATAATTCAGATAATCGTGGATAGATTTCTGTCATCGTATTACCTGTCGCTAATCCAAGAGTGGCTGTCGGCGTACTTTGTATTAACTTTAATAACTCAACTGCTACATAATCACTTGCGATAGATTTGTTTTTTAAATTGATCAATTTCATCATCTAAACGCCTCCATATGTTTATGAATGATTTTTTACTGCTTCAACAAATCGTTCGGTAATTTGTTTAGGTCGTGTAATCGCACCACCAACTACTGTACAATGAACACCAAGTTCGTTCACTTTTTTATACATGTCAGGTGTGATGACATTACCCTCTGCAATGACTTTTGTGTTTACTTGATTAAGTACTTCTTTTAAAAATTCAAAATCATTTTCATATAATATATGACCCTTTGTATAAGATGTATACCCTCTTAGAGTGGTTCCAATATAGTCAAAACCTAATTGATCTGCATAAATAGCTTCTTCAATCGTTGAGATATCAGCCATAATTTCAATATCAGGCGCTTTTTCTCTAATATATTTCACAAGTTCTTCAAGAGATTCTTTTGGACGTTTTTGTTTAGTAGCATCTAAAGCAATGACTTCACAACCGCTTTCAATGAGTTCATTTACCTCTTTTGAAGTTGCAGTTATAAATACACTTGAGTTAGTGTAATCTCGTTTAACAATTCCGATAACTGGTAAATTGATTTCCTTGCGAATAGCTACAATATCTTCTATAGAGTTAGCACGTATACCTACTGCACCGCCTTGATAAGCAGCTAAAGCCATTTTTGACATAATGAACGAAGAATGTAAAGGTTCTTCAGGTAAAGCTTGGCAAGAAACGATTAATCCTTGTGGTAACATATCATTCACTCCGTAACATTTATATTTATAAATAGAATATATCGAGTTTGTGGTTATTTATACAATACTGTTGAATTGATTTACTCATATCATAACATTGAGAAAATTATTATCAATTTAAAATTATAAATTGAAAAATATTTTCATTTATAATAAATTAGACATAAGTTATTTAATTGAGTAAAGAGGATGATTGTAAAATGAAATTTGAAAATAGAGTTCAGCGTTGTCGTCATTTATTAACAAAAACAGATAAACGAATTATAGAATATATACAAAAGCATCCACTTGATGATAGTTTCTCAACAATTAATTCATTGGCTTATGCAATTGAAACATCGCCAGCTACAATAACGCGTTTCAGTAACAAATTAAATTACGATAATTTTCAAGATATGAAGTTTAGTTTGCAACATGAAAAATCAGAGAAATCTGTAGAAAATGCACCATTAGTACAACTTATACATCGTTATCATCAAAATATCATTCAACAAACTGGAGAGTTTATTTCTGAGGAAAAAATTAAACGCTTAGCACATAATTTAAAAACATGTAGACAGGTGAATTTCGCAGGTTTAGGGAGTTCAGGTTTAACAGCAAGTGAATTTTATTATCGTGCCATGCGTATGGGGATAAAAGGTTTAGTATCCACAGATGCTCATCAAATGAAGATTTCTGCGTCATTATTATCATCGAATGATATGTTTGTAGCAATTTCAAATAGTGGTGAAACAAGTGAGCTTATCGATGCGGCTAAAATAGCACGAAATCAAGGCGCTTATGTTGTTGTAATTACTAATTTTGAAGGAAGCACAATTACTAAAAATGCAGATTTAGTGCTGATTACGTCTGCGCAGTCCAATAATAATGATACAAGATTTATTAATTCACAAATTGCAACTCACTTTTTATTAGATCTTGTGAGTTACATTCTTCTTGGAGATCCTTACATGCATAAACTCTATCAACAAACACGTCAAGTTGTGCTAAACCATGGGAGCAAATAAATAAGAGGACTAGAATGCGTAGTCCTCCATGTTTATAACTACTATTGTATTGCACCGTACAAAGCTGCATTATTACCACTTCGAGTCGTCTGAAGACGTGCTATTCCATAATGAGGCGGAAGGTAATAATGAATTTTAGGCTTAATATATTTTAATAGTGTATCTTTTTGAGAAGAGATACCTCCACCAATCAAGATAAGTTCAGGATCATAGATAATTTGTAATTGAGCGATACCTTCAGCTACTGAATGGCTCCACTCTTCTAAAATATTGATTGCTACAGTGTCATTTTCTTCAGCTAATTCAAATAATTTTGGTACGTTAGTGTCATACTTAAAGTAATGTAATAGCATTAAATCTTTTAGCGCTGAAGTTGAAGCTCTTTGTTCAAATGTTTTGTCATCGGAAGAACGATAAAGCAAATAACCAATTTCATTTGCTCGATGACGTGCACCTTGATAGATTCCAATAGATTTATTATAAAATGCACCGCCAATTCCTGTTCCTAAAGTAAGACAAAAGATGTTATTTTCTTCATAATTATGCAAAGAAAGCTCCCCAAGTAATGCTGCATCTACATCGTTGTAAACAGTTATATTTGAGGACAATTCCTTGAAAACATTTAAAAAATTTGTACCATCAAAATTTTGAATAGTTGGTCCAGTGTAAACAATTTCTCCACGAGTTGAATTTACAACGCCAGCACTTGAGATACCAATGTGAGGATTTTTAAGCTGATATTTTTTTATAAATGCATCAATGATTAAGTATATTTCGTTCGTTATTAAAATGTGAATATTGTCTGGAGTAGCAATTGTTTTATAATCAATAATGTTTAATTCATTGTTAATTACTGCAAGTTTTATATTAGTGCCCCCGATATCAACTGCAATTTTATACATATAAAAAACCTCCTTAGTTTTCTTTATAACTACTATAAATCATTTTTAGTACTCTAGTTTTAATTTGAAAATTATTTTCATCAAATTTAGAATTATTTGTTAATATTTTTCATATAGTATTGTATAAAAATATGATAGCGTTTACAATTCGAAATATAAATAGAATATATTGCTGTTGAATTAATAATAAAATTATAAAAAATTCAGATCATATATTGGAGGATTTCGAATGGAAGAACAATTAAAAGGATTATATGCAGCGTTACTTGTCCCATTTGATGAAAATGGTCAAGTTAAAGAAGAGGGATTAAAACAAATCGCAAAGAATGCAATAGAAGTTGAACAATTAGACGGTTTATATGTAAATGGAAGTTCTGGAGAAAATTTCTTAATTAGTAAAGAACAAAAGAAACAAATCTTTAAAGTTGTAAAAGAAGCGGTTGGAAATGATGTGAAATTAATTGCTCAAGTAGGCTCACTAGATTTAAATGAGGCCATTGAACTTGGGAAGTATGCCACAGATTTAGGATATGACGCATTATCAGCAGTAACACCATTCTATTATCCGTTTTCTTTTGAAGAGATTAAGCAATATTACTTCGATATTATTGAAGCAACGCAAAATAAAATGATAATTTATGCCATCCCAGATTTGACTGGTGTAAATATTAGTATCAACCAATTTAAAGAATTGTTTAATAATGAAAAAATTGTAGGAGTAAAATATACTGCGCCAAATTTCTTCTTACTTGAAAGAATTAGAAAAGCATTTCCAGATAAGTTGATTTTGTCAGGATTTGATGAAATGTTAGTTCAAGCAGTTATTTCTGGAGTAGATGGTGCAATTGGTTCTACATATAATGTGAATGGCCGTCGTGCACGTCAAATTTATGACTTAGCTCGTGAAGGTAAAATTGAAGAAGCTTATAAAATTCAACACGATACTAATAATATTATTGAAACAGTTTTAAGCATGGGTATTTACCCTACTTTAAAAGAAATATTAAAAACACGAGGCATCGATGGTGGAGTACCTAAACGTCCATTTTCACCATTTAATGAAGCAAATCGTAAAGAATTAAATCAATTAATTGAAACTTATAGCTTGTAATTACGACACAATTTAAACGACAGAATATAAACAAGGGGTGATCCTTATGCAACATATAGGATTTGGGTTATGGAATTGGATAGCAGTTATCGTCTATCTTGTAGCAATGTTATTAGTAGGTGCCTATTTTACTAAACGTGCAAGTCAAGATACTGATAGTTTCTTTAAAGCAAGCGGACGTTTACCATCGTGGGCAATTGGCTTTTCTATTTATGCGACTACATTAAGTGCAATTACGTTTATGTCTACACCTGAAAAAGCTTTTTTAACTGATTGGGCCTATATAGCAGGAAATATTGCAATTGTAGCAATCATTCCAATATTAATTGCTTTTTATGTTCCATTCTTTAAAAAATTACATGTAACTTCAGCTTATGAATATTTAGAAGCACGATTTGGACCAAGTATACGTTTAATTGGATCATTATTATTTATTATTTTTCACTTAGGACGTATTGCAATCGTTATTTATTTACCAACTTTAGCAATAACTGCTGTATCTGATATTAATCCATACATTGTAGCAAGTTTAGTAGGTATTTTATGTATTTTATATACATTTTTAGGTGGATTCGAAGGAGTCGTTTGGAGCGATTTTATCCAAGGTGTCATTTTACTTGGTGGAGCACTGCTTATCATTATCATCGGTGCTTTTGAAATAAAAGGTGGATTTGGCACAATTGTACATGATGCTATTGCGAATAAAAAAATTCTTAGCGCAGATAATTGGAAACTTAACTCAGCAGCAGCGGCGATCCCAATTATTTTCCTGGGAAATATTTTTAATAATTTACATCAATATACAGCGAGCCAAGATGTAGTACAACGTTATCAAGCATCAGAATCTATGGAAGAAACCAAAAAATCATTATGGACAAATGGTGTCTTAGCACTAATTTCAGCGCCTATTTTCTATGGCATGGGTACGATGATGTATTCATTTTATCAGCATCAAGAAACATTGCCTAAAGGTTTTAATACATCATCAATTGTTCCATATTTTATTTTGACTGAAATGCCCCCATTTATTGGTGGATTACTTATTGCAGCAATATTCGCTGCAGCACAATCAACAATTTCATCAAGTTTAAATTCAATTTCAGCATGTACTTCTGAAGATATTAAACATCGCTTCTTTGGAAAAAGGGATGATAAATCAGAAGTGAAATTTGCTCGATTAATTATTGTGATAGCAGGTTTATTAAGCTATGGTATTTCGATGTATTTAATTGCAGCAGATTCTAATAATTTATGGGATTTATTCTTACTTATTACTGGATTATTTGGTGTGCCGTTAGCTGGAATATTTGCAGTTGGGATATTCACAAGACGTGCAAATACATTTGGTGTCATTGTCGGACTATTTGCAGGAGTAATTATCGCTTATTTACTTCATGGAATAGGTGGAGGAAACTCACCATTTTACGTATCAATTATTTCATTTTTAGTTGCTTTTATTTTAGGTTATATCGTAAGCTTGCTTGTACCATCTAAAAATGTAAAAGATATTACTGGTTTAACGATTTACGACAAAAATAAAGCTTCTACATATATATCTAAAATAGCAAAAAGAAATTGATTTTTAATATTAAGAGAGTAGGAAAATGAATTCATTGTCAATTCAATCTTACTCTTTTTTCTATGCTATGATAAATTTATATACATCACTTATATTGGAGAATAAAAATGAAAATAATAAAAATTGTTGGTATGTTTCTTTTAGCGATAATCATTATGGTTATTTCTCAAACGATTGCGCTATTATTTGATACATTGATACCATTTTATGGAATTGGAACAATTTTATCGAGTATCACTTATATTTTACTTACATTTTTCATCGTAAGATGGATAATTACTCATGTATTTAAAGAGGCGCTATCTTCATATCGAATTACAAAACCTGTATTTCATCCGATTTATTTGATTTTAGGGATTGCATTACCGTGCGTAGTATATGCGATTTACTTTATTTTTATACCGGGAGATTTTAAGATACATCATTTTAACTCAATCAGTAAGACGATACACGACTTGAGTTACATTATTTTTATGCAAGCTGCAGCTGGTGCTATTGTCGAGGAAATGGTGTGTCGAGGTCTTTTAATGGGCTATATTGAAAAGAAAACGAACATTCGAATCGCAATCGTTGGTACTTCACTGTTTTTTGGCGTGATTCATTTATTGAATGGTGCTCTAAATGTTACAAGTTTCCTTTTATTGTTAGCTAGTGGCACTTTAGTTGGTATGATGTTTGGTATAGCAACATATCGATTTAACACCATTTGGGCGAGTATCACTTTACATTTCTTTTGGAATGTCTTTCAAGTCGTTTATATCACTACAAAAGAAACTGACTATAACGTCTTTCAATATGTTTTACGTTTTAAAAATATGGTGCTTACGGGAGGACAGTTTGGTTTTGAAACATCTATCGTCTCTACCATAGGCTATACCATTGTGATTATTGTTCTGTTAATGTGCCGTAGTCCATATAAAGATAGCAACTTATAACGCATTCAAAAGTAGTCGTAATTGTTCTATACTTAAAGTAAAGATAAATAAACGTAGTTAAGGAGAAAAGTTATGAAAAAGATAGTGGTAGTAATGCTTATTCTCATATTATCTATTGGCTTAGTGGGATGTCATCGATTGTCTAAAGAGGATAGTGACCATTCGGACAAAGCGGATACACAAGAAGAACATTCAACAGAAGACAATAAGAGTTCTGATGATCAAGATATCAGTCTAGAATCAGATACAAAGGTACCGGATCATGTTTTTGAAAAAACATCAGTACGACATGTACAGATTTCTGAGAAAACGATTAAAAAAGATATTAAAAAGTATATTAATATTGACAAAAAGATTAACGATACGATCAATACATATAAAATAAAATTATATTCCAATCAAAAATTATCCAATACAGAAGCAAATAAATTAAAAAAACTTGTTCAATTAGAGAATGAGAATGATACAAATTTTGCACAATACATTCAAAATAATCAGATGCCAAATAATGACTATGCGATCTATACTGATAAAATAAGTCGTTATATTTCAACAGCCAATCGCATAGAGCAAAAAAGTTTAGAAATATCATTAAAATCAGATGATGATACATCTATTTTTAATGATATTGAGCAAGTGAATAAAGATCAAGATATTGTAAATGATCGAGAAAAACAAGATATTACAAATTTCTTGGAAGATAAAAATATTAAAACTGAAGCGTTTAATGAGGATTCAAATCATATTGATATAGATTAATCGAATGAATTAAAAAAGGAGTGGGCCGATGAATTCAAAATGAATTCCGATCCACTCCTTTTTTGGCGAGATAGTTGTCGACTTCATTTAACTGGTATACTTTTTTAGCTAAACATTGCGATAAAGTAACTCACAATAATCACAATACCCGTCACGCCATTATGAATCATATGAACCATCATACTATCTCTAACGTTATGACGACGATGATAAGCGAGATAAAAAATCATCGCCATTGTGATATACATTAAAACAGCTACCCAATTTGAAATACCATGTTGAGAAGCGAAAATAAGTGAAGATAAAATAAATGGTAACCAAAAACTGCTACGTTTAAATAGTGTCTCTTTAAAGATACCTCGATAAATTAATTCTTCTAAATAGGGAGCTACAAACGTAAGGGTAAGTGCAAATACTATGACAGGAAACGCTTGTCCAAGTTGATCGGGAGAAGGTTTCGCGCCTTGAAAGTTACCCAGTAATGCCTTATCATTTTCTGTCTGTGCTTGACCTGTTATTGCCATCATTAGAAAACTCATTCCAATGACAATAACGCGAAGTAATAGTGCCCATCCGATATTAATCATAATATCTTTGCGTTTAAACGGTTTAATTGGCTCATATGTATGCCGTTGATAATAACGTCTAACCAGCCAAATAACGACAGCGGCTAACAGCATAAATAATAATGTTGCTAGTGTTCCACTTGTAACATCCATTTTTGCAGAAAAATTAGTAATAAATAAAATAAGAACAATAGGAATCTGAGCAAGTAACATCCATCCTATAAAAATAAGAACATTTAAGAAGCGATTCCCTTTAGGATAATGTTCATCTTTTTTATGATAATGAGAGTCAAGATTTGAATCTGAATGCATACGTGTTTCTGTAATACCTTGTTGAGTCATGATTGTATCACCTCTAATGTTTTTATTTGAACTACGTATACTGCAACTTGAACATAACATACTCTGATTTCAACCTACAACTTACTTTATAAAATATTTGAACTATTTATGAAAAAAGTGAGACAAAACTCGTTGTCCCACTCTTTATTTTGAATTAACCAATATTTAAATGTTTACCAGGTAAAGCTTTCAATAAATATGAATCATGTGTAATGATAATTAACTGTAAATGTTGAAATTCTCTTAACATTTGTAAGATGATATCTTCGTTCACCATATCTAAATTTGTTGTTGCTTCATCTAAAATCAAGACATCTGGTTCTACAAGCAAAGCTTTTGCTATCCATAGCCTTTGGAATTGGCCACCACTTAAAGTACTCACTTTTTTACCAAGTAATTGTGATTCTAACTTACATTGCGACATGACTTCTTTTATTCTGTCCTCATGTATAGCTTTAGGATAATGAAAATGAATTAAAGGTTGTTTTAATATCCAATGAACTGTTTTATTTGGATCAAGTGTACTCGAATGATATTGAGGCACATATTGGATATGTTTCATCCATTTGTGTTGTGAAATATGGCCAAGTTCTAAATCGTTATATATGAGTGTACCTTGATAATTTGAATCTAATCCTGCAATAATTTGAGCCAAAGTAGACTTTCCGCTTCCACTTACGCCACTTATCAATAAATGATCGTGTGTCTCTAATGTATAATTAAAATTTTTAAATATCTGTTTATTAGAAAAAGCTTTATTTAACTGTTTAATCTGTAACATATTGATATCTCCTATTAGCTAGTTCAATCAATTGCTTCGTGTAAGCATGCTGAGGATCACGTAAAATATCAGAAGCACGCCCTGTTTCTACAATGTTTCCGTTTAGCATGACACTGATATGTGTTGCATAGTTTAAGACTAAGTTTAAATCATGAGTTACAAATAGCACTGTCATATCATGTTCTGTCACTACATGATGCAGTAGAGCCATTAAACTATGACGATTGTGTTGATCTAGCGCACTAGTCGGTTCATCTGCAATTAAAAACTGTGCTTCTCTTACAATAGCCATGACAAGTGCAACTCGTTGTGCCATACCACCACTCAATTCAAAAGGATACTGATAATAAATGGATTCAGGTTGGTCCAATCCGAGATGTTTAAATTGACGTAATACAAATGCTTTTTGTTGATCACGTGTTAATGAAGATGACATAGAGTCAAACAATGCATCAAAGTGTCGCTTGATACGAACATTTTGGAAAAAATTGCGATTCGCATCTTGGAACATTGCATCCGTTTGCGTTAAATCGAGATGAATCTCACCACGATAGGTTAAATCATCTTCTTTCATATTCAGTACAGTACGTGTAAGTAAAGATTTACCACTCCCACTTTCTCCAATTAAACAATGAAAGCTTCCTTTTTCAATCTTTAAATGTATCTGTTTAAGTAATGGTTCATGTTTGTGATAAACAGATACATCATTGATATAAAGGACTGTATCTAATGTAGGTGACGACGATTGAGTATTTGACATATGAGTGCGAACCCTCCTAATAAGACACCTGGAAAGATAAATAACCAGGGCGCAGAATAGAAATAACTTTTACCGTCATGTAAAATGGCGCCTAATTCAGGAATAGGGGGTTTTACTCCTAAACCAATAAAGGCGAGACCGGAAATACTTAACATTAACTTACCAAAATCTGCAGTAACAAGTGCCATAATGTCACTGATGAGATGTGGCACAATGTGATGTATTGTAACTTGGAACTTCGACATCCCACTAAGTGGCGCAAATTTAACGAACGGTTGTGTCATCGTGTCACGTGCTAAATTTCTGAAATACCGCAAATAGCGACCGAGCCAGCCGATGATGAGTGCAAGACATAATCCTACTACAGAATTATTAATAAAACCAAGGACGACAAGCGCGATAATGATAGCTGGTAAAGCGATTAACATATCTGCAAGTGCCATAATGATAGAATCTAACCATTTACCTACTATAGCTGAAATAAGACCAATGATCAGTCCAAGCACGATTGTCCCTATCATAATGAATGCAGTAAGACCAAGTGTAATCAAGCTACCTACAAATAGTCGTGTTAGAAAATCTCTACCCAAATCATCCGTACCAAGTAAATGATGTAAACTTGGGGGACGTAATGCTTGAGATTGATGAATTTGATTTGCTTTATCATATAGGGCATAAGCGAGTACAGCTAAAATGATTATTGCAATAGGCCATATGAAATGTTTAATCTTCATACGTTACTCGCCCTCCTAACGTTTTCGACATATTCAAACGAGGGTCACTTTTTTCTAGTAAAATATCACCCAGGAAATTCAATATCATAATGATTGTAATCATCATCATTAGAATACCTAGAATGAGTGGATAATCCCGAAGATTAATACTAATAATAAGCAATTTTCCTAACCCTGAAATACTAAAAATGACTTCTAAAATAATGACTCGACTGAATAAACGAATAAAATTATTAATTGTAATCGTAAGTAATGGCGCTAAGATGTCTTTAACTTGTACGTAAATACGATCTTTTAATTTAAACTGACGTAATGAGGCAAGTTGGTATGCTTCATTACGAAGTGTACGTTCAAATAGATGACTGCTGAGTAAAACCATATGACTCCCTTCAACTAAGACTAAAATAGCGATAGGTAGAATAAAGTATTCAAAGCTATAACTTCCAACAAATGGTAGAAGATGCCATTTCACACCGAAATAGTAAATAAAAATAATGGCTAACCAATATTCTGGTAGTGATGTCACCACTTGAGACGCACGTAATATGAATATAGACCACTTTTTCTTAGGATAATTCCCACAGAGATAGCCAATAATATAGCCAAGTGGAAATAAGATGATGGCTGAGATAAAAATAAGTTTCAAGGTAGGAGCAACGGCTTTAGCAATACGGTCAGTGACAGGCTCGCCGTTACTAAAGCTCGTGCCTAAATCGCCTGTAAATGCATGGCCTAACCATTGTAAATAACGAATAGGCAATGCTTGGCTTAATCCAAGTTTATCTTGAGCCATCTTAATTCGTTCATCTGTGATTTGTGCGACACCATGTTCATGTAGATATTGAATCGCTGGATTTCCAGTTGTATGTTCAAGTAGCACAAATAAGATAAACGAAATAATAATGAAATATAATATAAGTTTAAGTAAATGTTTAATCATACTAATCATGATGAGATACCTTCAATTTATCGTAATTAATGGGTGCATCCGTTTGTCCTGAGAATTCGAATTGCTTAATTTTAGGACTTGTAACAAACACTTCGTTTGGATAAGCAATTGGCACTTCAAGATACTGTTGATTGATGCGATGTGAGATGTGATTAAATGCACGTTGTTGATCATCCTTATTGGTAATGGTTGAGAAGCGGTTAAGCATTGTTGTTAGCTGAACATCGTTTGCGAACATACCGGGCTTATCTCCGTCTTGCTTAAAGCGTGCATTTAAAAAGTTATATGGCATGAGCGCATTCGTATAAGAACGATAGAAAATAAGATCATAATCTTTTCGGATAGTGAGTGTTTCATAATACGTTTGGGCATCTAAAACGTTAATATCCAAATGAATACCTACGTTTTTCAAATCTTGTTGCATAATTTCTGCTTTTGTTTTCCATTCAGGAAATTCATCAGTTTGGAGCGCTAATTTTAAAGAAAGGTCTCGTCCATTTTTTTCAAAGTAGCCCCGATCATTTTTTTTATAGCCTAATTGTTCTAATAAGCGTGTCGCTTGAGTAGGATTATATGAATGGGTGTGTTGATTTGTATCATTCACGAATTCTACGCCGTCTTGGAATAATCCTTTAAGCTGCTTATTTGATGATAAGTGATCAGTATTAATCGCTTTACTGATTACTTCGCGCATCTTTTTATTTTGAAGTAATGAGACCTCTGGATTAAAGGCCATGAACTGTGTTTCTGTACTTGGATATTGTTTTACCTTTAAATCTTGATTACGGTATGATTCCTTGATTTGTTGAGGAGTCAAATGTCCTAGTGAACCCCCTGTAATATCAATAGAATGACTTTCCATTGCAAGATGTCTCGAATCGCTATCTTCAATTGTTTGAAAAATTAAATCGTAATCCAATGGATGATGGTTGTGATAATAAGGATTCGGTTTAAAAGTCACAGTCTCATTTGTTGAATCTGCTACTTTGAATGGTCCTGTACCAATCGCTTTTTCAAATTTTCCAGTGGTTTTACCATCTTTTACCGCATGTGGACTCATGATACGTAGCGGACGTATTTGTGATAATTCATTTAATACTTGATTTGATGGCATTTTCAAATGAATATCTACAGTATAGTTATCTTTAATAGTAACCGACTTCAGTTTATCTAATGTTTCCATAGGATTCGTTTTATCTGTCGCTTTCGCACGTTCAATTGAAAATTTGACTGCTTTCGCATCAAAGTTCGAACCATCATTGAATTTAATATGGTGTTTTAAGTGAAACGTATAATCTTTTCCGTTATTAGAGACTTTCCAAGATTTAGCCAAACCAGGCTCAATCTTTCCATTTTCTCCATATGTAACAAGAGGTTGGTATATTGCACTGTAGACAGGCATCGGAACATCAAACGCTTGTGCATCTAACTGGCTCGGGTTAAATTCTCGTGCAAGAGATACTTTCACTTCTTTGTGTTGATGTTGATCATGTGTACATCCAGTTAATAGTAGGGAGGCACACATTGCGAATGACAAAAGCAGATGCTTTTTCAAATTTAAAACCTCTTTCAATTTATATTCGTCACTTATTAATGATACATGGAAACATTTATTTTGAAAATAAAAATGTCTACAAAATTATATGTTTTGTAGACAAATAAAATCGTTTTAATTATAGAAATTGTATCTTACATATCACTAATCATCTTATTTTCTAATGTGTTTCTCCTAAAGCTACTTTAACATCAGGGTGGTCTGAAATCGCATTGATTGCTGCTGTAAGTCCTTTTGTAATCGTATCTAAAGACATCGAAGGTGTATTAGGTTTATCTATGACTTGTTCTGGAATAAAGGGCACATGGATAAAGCCAAATCGTAAGTTAGGATAATACTTATCTGCAAGGTAGCCTAATTGATAAAGCACATGATTGCAGACAAATGTGCCTGCGGTATTCGATAAACTTGCTGGAACACCCGCTTTTTTAATTGCTTCGGTCATTGCCTTAACAGGAAGATTTGAAAAGTAAGCTGGCGCTCCATCTGGATGAATGGCAACATCAATGGGTTGATGTCCTTTATTATCTGCAATACGTGCATCATCAATATTAATGCCTACACGTTCAGGTGTAATATTGAAACGTCCCCCTGCTTGTCCAATCGATAATACCACGTCGTAATGATGATGTTCTAATTCATGTTGAATCACATCTTTTGATTTGTGAAATACAGTTGGGATTTCTAATGTTGTAATGGTATGTGCCCCAATAGTAGGGTCCAGTTGTCTAACCGCTTCTAATGCCGGATTTACCTTTTCTCCGCCAAACGGATCAAATGCAGTAACTAAAATATTCATAAGAAAACATCTCCTTTAATTTTTTACAGTTTAATACGTAAGGTATAAACACTTATTTACATCATTAAACAGATGATGATATAAGGCAACGTAAAAGATATATGAACAGTTTGTGAATCATTTAAAATTAAGAATAAAATTAAACTATAAGGGTAAAATAATTATGTAAAAGGAGTGGTATTATGACAAAAACAGCAGTCATTACAGGTTCAGCAGCAGGATTAGGAAAAGGAATTGCTCAACGTTTAGCCAATGATGGATTTAATATTGTGATTCAAGATATTAATCAAAAAGCTCTAGAAAAAACAGAACAAGAATTTAAAGAGAATGGATATAACGTGGTAGCATTTCATAGTGATGTTTCTAAGAAAAAAGAGCAAGAAGAATTAGTTCAATTTGCAGTGGCAGAATTTGGTCAAATTGATGTATTTGTAAATAATGCTGGTGTAGATGCGGTATCACCTATTTTAGATATTACAGAAGATGAATTGGATAAATTATTCCATATAAATGTATATGGCACGTTATTTGGAATTCAAGCGGCAGCAAAACAGTTTATTAAGCAAAATAGTAAAGGTAAAATCATTAACGCATGCAGTATTGCAGGACATGAATCTTATGAGGTATTAGGTACATACTGTGCTACTAAACATTCAGTACGTTCTCTCACTCAAACTGCAGCGAAAGAATTAGCTGAAAAAGGGATCACGGTGAATGCATATTGTCCTGGAGTTGCTAAAACTGAAATGTGGGATCGTATTGATGCTGAAATGGTTAAACTAGACAGTAATCTAAAACCAGGTGAAGCATTTGAACAGTTCTCATCAGCAATTAAACTCGGACGTTATCAAGAACCACAAGATGTGGCTTCTTTAGTGTCATTCTTAGCATCATCAGATTCAGATTATATTACTGGACAAGCCATTTTAACTGATGGTGGACTAGTTTATAGATAAAATAAAGAATGATAAAAGTGAAAAAATAATAAGCCTCTCTTACAATTTAATGTAAGAGAGGTACTTTACTAGATTTAAAAATATGTTAGTCATTCACTTTTTCAGTATATAACCCTTTGTTCTTTCTCGAAAAGACTATCAAATCGTCACGATTTATTAAGTCATTGGTGAGTTGTAATTCTGTAATGGTATTCGAGTCATAATATTTAATATAGAGGGTTTTTGTCGTTAAATTAAAAACAGTTTGATATAACGTATAATAAAATCTATTGTCTGAAGGGCGAACAGCGCCTTTTGGTACACTCACATGGTCTAAAATTCTAAATGCATCTAAGATAGGATGGTCATCGCTATTTGGTAATAAGTGATGAACAAGATAAGCTGCGCGAACAAAGCGTTCGCCAGATGTATAACCTCCAGGTAAACCGAATGTGCCATTCATATTCCCTAAGTTCAATTGTTTTGAAAATGTATTGTCAATGTTATATGGTGTCACATGCATATAGTGTTTCAAATTTTCATAATGCCAATTTAAATCTGGGTTATTTGTGAGCACGCCAATTGGATTATCAATCACGACGATGCGACCATCATTAAATGTCACTTCCACAGTGCGCCCTGTCGCATCAGATAAATGATAATGTAATGGAGGAACTTCGTTAATATCACTATATGAATAGGCTACAACGTTAACTTGTTCCGCATTTTCAATAAATTCTTCAATCGTTTTGTTATAGCCAAGCGCCCAGACAAGCACTTCTGTTTGAGAAATATTGATATAGCCGTCACGAATGTCTGTCGCATATGACGCATATCCACGATCGTATTGATTGGACATGGCAAGTCCATGTTCATTGACGCCATCTCCAAAAACAAACCCTTCCATATCAGAACCAGCACCTGCAAAGGCATATAACGTTTCTCCTTTATAGTCGACATGCGATTTAAAGGAGTATCCTCGAGGTTGAACTGCAGGAAAGCCGTTCAAAGGATAATCGTAATCCATCGTTCTTCCAAAAATAACATCTCCATTGCTGGCTTGAAATGTAATGCCTGTACACATATCGTCGTCTCCTCGTAAATTAATTTTTAATTGCTGTTTTAAAATATAAACCTAAAACAAATGTTAACACATAAGCAACGCTACTAATTACATATGCCCACATCACTCCTTGATTATCTACAACAAGAGAAATACCTAAAGTACCAAGTGAGAAAAATACACTGTTTAATAAATTATTCAGTATATAGGTGGATGTTAGGGCTTCTTTTGGTACTTCACGTTGTACAACTGAGTTTAAAGAAATATAGCGTGAATCTTCGAAAATTCCCATTAATAATGAAATTAGTAAAGCAAGTAACACAGATTTATGTAGGATAAAGCTGGCATTAATCAAAGCTAATATGAGCGGAATATAAATAATAATAGGGTAACTTATTTTTGTGAAAAATTGATCTTTATCATTCATCCATAACCCAGCAATAATTGTCCCACTAAAGAAGGCAGCATTGATGAGTCCAAACCAAAAATCATCGACATGTAAAAATGTTCTCGTATATGTAAGAATAATTGCAGCAACCCAAATGGACGTTGCGACAGATTCGAAAATTATAGATAGATTTAGATATAAACTCAGTTTATTGGAATAGTTATGACGTAATACAGTTTTAAAGCTATTTAATATATTTTCTTTTTCATTATTATAAATATGCCGTTCTGAAAGTTGAATAATAAAGAAGTAGGATAGGATTTCTAGTACAAGCGCAAATAAAAATAAATATTTAGCGCCAATCAGACTCATCAGAAATCCACCTAATGCCCATGTCGACAATTGAACCATACTACTCATCATATTCATTAAAGCGTTCGCCGAAGTTATGTATTCTTTCTTTTCAATAAAAGGAATCATCGCGTTCTTAATTGGATTGGTAAAGCCATCAAATAGAGCATTTATAAATAGTAGAATAAAAATAAATATTGGAGATTCCTCGAATATAAGTAGACTTGCGATGATGGATAGACTCACAAGTTTAAGCCCTTGGAAAATCCACAATACTTGTTTTTGAGTAAAATACTGATAAATATAATTTGAAATAAAGCTACTAACAAAGAGTCCGGAAGTAAAAATAATTGGAATCATAGAAGCGGCAGTCGTTTTTGAGGTTATACTATATACTACCGAAATTAAGCCGACAACGATTAACACGTCTCCAGTATTTGCGAATAGCTGACTATAAAAAAGATGGAAGTAATCTTTACTGTGCTTCTTCATAACAATCACCTTATGTAAGTTTCAATTTAAGTTATTATAGCACAGTAAGTATGTAAAAGTACCCTTTAAAAGTAGGTTGATACTTATAAAGGGTACATATCATTATGCGTGAATATGTTCAGGAACATCTTTAAAGTTCTCTAAACGACGATTCCATTCCTCATCACTAATATGGTGTTTTGCAACGTAGCGATTACGTTTATGTTTAGCACAGTCATATGAACATGCGCCAAGATATTTTGCTTCATTTTCTTCGGATACTAAAATTTGTTTATTGCATTCTGGATTTGCACAGTTAATATAACGTTCGCATGGTGTGCCATCAAAGTGTTCTTTACCAATCACTGTTTTGTCTACATGGTTAACATCGACACTAATACGTTCATCGAAGACGTACATTTTGCCATCCCAGTACTCACCTTTTGTTTCTGGGTCTTTACCATACGTAGCAATACCGCCATGTAATTGTCCTACATTTTCAAAGCCTTCTTTTACAAGCCAGCCTGAGAATTTTTCACAACGGATACCACCCGTACAATAAGTCACAATGTTTTTACCGTCTAATTTTTCTTTATTTTCACGAATCCAATCTGGTAAATCTCTGAAGCGTGTAATATCTGGACGAATGGCACCGCGGAAATGACCTAAGTCAAATTCATAATCATTACGTGCGTCTAAAATAACAGTGTCATCATCTTCTAATGCAGCTTTAAACTCACTAGGTGAGTAATATTTACCAGTTGTCACACGTGGATCAACATCATCTTCTAATCCTAAAGCAACAATTTCTTTTCTAGGACGTACATGCATTTTTTTGAATGCATGGCCCTCAGTTTCATCAATTTTGAAAGTCATATCTTTAAAACGTTCATCTGCATGCATATGTTCAATATATTTATCTGTATCTTCTTTTGTACCAGATAATGTACCGTTGATACCTTCTGTAGATACTAAGATTCTACCTTTTAAGTTATGTTCTTTACAAAATGCTAAATGTTCAGTAGCAAATGTGTCAGGGTCATCAATTGTTGTATATTTGTAATACAATAACACTCTATAATCCATTTTCTGATTCTCCTCTAAAAGTTAATTTATCTGTATGTTAAACGTATCTAAATTGTTATTTATATAAAAATCGACATTATAATATTTTAACAAAATTATAACTTCTTTCAATATTTGCGCTCATAAATCAGTCAATTGACCTATACAAGGAGAATCATTTTACTTATTGAAATCGATTACATATAGTAAGCTTAAGTTTAGAATGTTTCAAGCGTATAATAAACTATGTAAATGAATGACATAAGGAGGCTTATTTAATATGTTGGATAATAAATTACCTAAATTAACGTATAGTGGTAAATCTAAAAGTGTAGTTCCTATTGTTTCTGAAAGTGAATTACAAACAGTTACAGCTGAACCATGGTTAGAAATTTCAGATGAAGGACTTCAACTTGAAGGACTTATTTTTGATAGAGAACATAACTTATTTTTATGTGAAGTATTTGGTGGAAAGATTTTCAAAGTTAATCTACCAAGCAAAGATATTTCTGTAGCGTTTCAATCAGAAAAACAAAATCCAGCTGCAGTAAAAATTCATAAAGATGGACGATTGTTTACATGTTACTTAGGTGACTTTGAATCTACAGGTGGTATTTTCGCAACAGATGAACATGGAGAACACTTTGAAGACATTATTTCAGAAATCAATACAGATTATTGTATTGATGATATGGTATTTGATAGTAAAGGTGGTTTTTATTTCACCGACTTTAGAGGGTATTCAACGAATCCTAAAGGTGGCGTCTACTACGTTTCTCCTGATTTTAAAACGGTGACACCCGTGATACAAAATATTTCTGTTGCTAATGGTATCGCACTTAGTACTGATGAAAAAGTACTGTGGATAACTGAAACAACGACGAATCGCCTTCACCGTATTCAATTAGAAGATGATGGTGTGACTATTGCACCGTTTGGAGCAACCATACCGTATTATTTTACTGGTCATGAAGGACCTGATTCTGTTTGTATTGATAGTGATGACAACTTATATGTTGCAATGTATGGACAAGGCCGAGTTCTTGTCTTTAATAAAAGAGGGTATCCTATTGGTCAAATCTTGATGCCAGGTCGTGATGAAGGGAAAATGTTGCGTTCTACGCATCCGCAATTTATTCCAGGTACAAATCAATTGTTAATATGTACCAATGATATTGAGAATAATTCAGAAGGTGGATCAATGATTTATACAGTAGAAGGTTTCGCTAAAGGACATGAAAGCTATCAATTTCAATCGTAAATAGCTATAAATTACAATTAAAAACATCCTTACTTATCGTAGTGAGGGTGTTTTTGAATTGTATTATTGTAGATAGGATTTTAATTAAAAAAAGATAAGTATCATGTGAAACATAAATAGATATCGATTATACTAAAGAAAAGAATAGGACATACATCATGTATGAGAGGAGTATTGGATGAAAGACAATTGGATAACACATAAAGCAGATAGTCTCGTAGGAACATTCTATGACCAACAATCATATCAATTTCAACAAGAAGGGTTTGAAACGACACTTTCCTTTGGAACAGCAGGTATTCGTGGTCAATTTGGTTTAGGTCCAGGACGTTTAAATCGATATACCATTCAACGTCTAGCTTTAGGAATTGCATATTATTTACAAGATAATATGGCACAACCTTCCATTGTCATTCATTATGACATTCGTCATTTATCAGCAGAATTTGCAGACATTATCGCACATATTTTAGCAACACATCATATAAAAGTGTATTTATCAGATACATATCAAACAACGCCTCAATTATCCTATGCAGTGAGGTTTCTTCAAACATCTGCAGGCATTATGATTACAGCCAGTCACAATCCTAAAGACTATAATGGCATTAAAGTGTATGGTGCTGATGGAGCACAGCTCGATGATATCGCCTCACTTGAAGTGGCTAATTATATTGAGCAATTAGATGATCCACTTCATTTAGAAATTGAATTAAATGAGGCGTTAATTAAAGAAAATATTTTACCCTTACCAGAAGAGATTAATAAATACTACTTTTCGGAAATTAGCCAATTGATTGGTGACATACCTCCATCAAACTTAAATGTGGTGTATACGAGTTTGCATGGTACAGGAACACCTATTATTCCGAAGGTGCTAAGCCACCTTCACTTTAATAACATTGAACTTGTTGACTCACAATGTAAAATTGATCCTGATTTTAGTTCTGTAAAAAGCGCCAATCCAGAAGAACATGAAGCGTTTGATTTAGCTATCAAACAAGCCCAATACTCTAAAGCTGATTTAATCATTGCGACAGATCCTGATGTGGATCGAATGGGATTCGTTGAACGAGATCATGATGGTCATATTCACTATTTTAATGGTAGTGAGATTGGTGCGTTAATGATTAAATATTTAGTTGATCATACGACGCTTCCTAAATATCCAGTCATGATTCAATCCATTGTAAGTGGTGAACTAGGAAAACGTTTCGCAAAGCAACATGGAGTCACTGTGAAGGAAGTCTTAATTGGTTTTAAATTTATTGCCAAGGCCATTCGCGAATTAAATAACGATGAAGCGTTTATCTTTGCTTACGAGGAAAGTTATGGTTATCTTGCGGGAGATTTTGTGAGAGATAAAGATGCCATTCAAATTGTGCCACTTGTGATCAAATATGCGTCAATTTTAAAAAATGAAGGCAAAACCTTACGCGATGCATTAACTGACATTTACGAAGAAATAGGATATTATTGTGACCAACCTATATCTAAAGTATTTGAAGGGCAAAAAGGTCAACAAGAGATTGCAACGTTAATGGAACATCTTCGTCAACACATTCCAGATACGTTGGGCGGATTAAAAGTGATAGCAGTTGAAGACTATCAAAGTCAAAAGAGAATCAATAAACGGGATGATAAAATTGAAACGATATCTCTGCCAAAGTCAAATGTGATTCGGTTGATCTTTGATGAGGGATTTGTTGCATTACGTCCTTCAGGAACAGAACCTAAACTCAAATTCTATCTTTCACTTAATGTTGACGATTTCGAACAAGTTTCGCATGATATCTATCAATATATATTTAATGATAATAAATAAAATAGAAAAATAAGTATAAAAAAATAACACCTTATATCGAGTCTTTATACTCATGATATAAGGTGTATTTTAATTAATATTTTCTTAAAAAGTCGAGTTGACGATGATACAATTTATCAGCAATATAAGCTTGGACGCGTGTAAGCACTTCTTCAATTTCTTGTGTCAGATTAGATAATACACGTACTGTAAAACCATGTGTAGGTAATTGCGTAATACCAATACGGCAATCGTATTGCTTTGTATAATCTTTAATTTCATCATACACATCTTCAATGAATTTTTGCGTTATATTAGGGTGTATACAATAAGCCGAACCAAGATGTGTATAGTTTTCCATATAGCCAATCGAACTCATTTTTGTTTCACTTGGGTGCATGCGTAAATTATCGTAGGTGATAAGCACATCATCTACATAAATTTCATTAATTAAATGCATGTAGTCGTAAGTGAATGGTGTGTCTTTTTCAGAATAGCCTGGGGTTAAAATATCGGTATAGAACATTGATGCACTTTTATCTAAATTAAAGACGTTATGTTGGAAAAACTTTGCTCTTTCATAAGCAATAATAGGATCTCCTACATATTCCATATAACCATCTTTTGCTATATTGAATGTTTGGTATTGTTTCACGCAATCGTTTAACGTCTTATATATTTTAGTTGCACCTTGAGAGGTCAAAGTGACTTTAGCATCTTCTTCAACATTAATATCCATACGATAACGATCGCCATCTAAATAACCACCGCCAACATTTACGATATAAAATGTTGGAATCGTAGAAAAATTTAAATAAATTGGACGAATAACCTTTAACGCTTTTTCGAAAAAGATATTACGGGCAACAGAACGCTCACCATTATTAAAAACAGTGAGATTCAATTGTCCAGTCCAAGAAGGTTTTGAATCGAATTGATGTTGTACCATTAAGCTAATCCTTTAAGTAATGCATCGCGTTCAATCCATTCAATGACATTATCTAAACCCTCGTCGGTTTTTAAATTTGTAAATGTGAAGGGACGATTGCCACGAAATGTTTTAGTATCTTCTGCCATTTGGTCAAGTGATGCACCAACAAATTCTGCTAAATCTGTTTTATTAATGATAAAGTAATCAGATTTAATCATACCTTGTCCACCTTTACGTGGAATTTTTTCACCTTGAGCTACATCGATGATATAAATAGAGAAATCTACTAATTCAGGACTGAAAGTAGCAGCTAAGTTATCGCCACCTGATTCGATGAAAATAAGTTCAATATCCTCATGACGATCTAATAATTCATCGATTGCAGCAAAGTTCATTGATGCATCTTCACGAATTGCTGTATGTGGACAGCCACCCGTTTCCACACCGATAATTCTATCTTCTGGTAAAACACCAGTATTCACTAAGATTTTTTGGTCTTCTTTTGTGTAAATATCGTTTGTAATCACGCCAATACTCATATCTTTTGATAGACGACGTACAAGTTTTTCAATTAATTGTGTTTTACCTGCACCTACAGGACCGCCTACACCAATTTTAATTGGATTTGCCATGTATATTACCTCCTATGAAATAAAGATTCTCACGTTTACGTTTTCATGCTCCATTTGATTCAGTTCTAAGCCAGGAGCTGTTAAACCGAAATCTTCTTCGCTTAATGTGAGAATGTGTTGTCGTGTCCGTTCGATATGTGGAATCATCTCCGTCACAACTTGTTGTCCTATTGTTTGACCTAAGGGAATTGCACGTACTGCATTTTGCGTTAAACTGGAAACATTCTGATATAGATAGTAATCAATAATCGTTTCAATATCGACGCCTAAATAATGTCCTAGCATTGTAAAACAAATAGCTGGATGCAGTTTTGCACGTTTATCTTTCATTTGTTGATGATACCAATTAATCCATGGACTATCATAAAGTTCTATAGCAAGTTTTACCATACGTGTACCCATTTGTTTAGTACCTACACGTGTTTCTCTTGGTAAACTTTGGACATAAATTAATTGATCAAGGTGTAATACTTTTTCTGTATCACCATTATTTAAAGCGTTATAAACTAAACGCATTGCAAGGCCATCTGAATAGGTTAACTGCTCATTTAGAAAGAGTTCTAACCATTCTCTAAATGATGTAGCATCATGAACTGTCTGACGTTGAATATACGTTTCTAGTCCAAATGAATGACTAAATGCGCCAGTAGGGAATTGTGAATCACAGAACTGAAATAGTCGTAAATGTGAATGATTAATCATGTGAGTGACCTATATGTCTGAAGGCTTTATTCACTTTTCGATCTTCATGGCTATAGGGAATACCTAGCGTTTTTAATAAATCTTCTACTAGGTAGTCATATTGTACAAGCATTTCAGTTTCTGTGAATTGCGCAGGTAAATGACGATTACCTAATTGATGCGCAATATCTCCCATTTCTTGTATGTTACGCGGCTTAATGACAAGTAAATCTTCCGAGTTTACATCTACTACAATCATATTGTTGTCATCTTGATATAAAATATCGCCATATTGTAAATCGATAGGTTGTTTTAAACGAATACCGATTTCATTACCGTGATCTGTTGTGACACGTTGAATACGTTTAACCAGATCAGAGTTTTCAAGATATACTTTTTCTACATGCTTTTGTTTTTCCTCTGCAGAAAGGTTAGCGATATTGCCTTGAATGTCTTCTACTATCATCTGAGTACCTCCTAGAATAAGAAGTATCTTTGTGCTAATGGTAATTCAGTTGCTGGTTCACTTGTGATTTTTTCACCATCTACAAATACTTCATATGTTTGTGGATCAACATCTAATTTAGGTGTTGCATCGTTATTTTTCATATCTTTTTTAGTAAGATTACGGATACCATGGACTGGTCGAACCATACGTTCTAAGTTTAGTTGGTTATAAATACCATTTTCGTATGCTGTTTTAGAAACGAATGTAATCGCAGTGTGTTGTTTATTTGCACCATATTGACCATACATTTTACGATATTTCATAGGCTCTGATGTTGGAATAGAAGCATTTGCATCACCATTCACAGCTGAGTTAATCAATCCACCTTTAACAACAAGTTCAGGTTTTATACCGAAGAAAGCTGGATTCCATAGAACTAAGTCAGCTAATTTACCTTTTTCGATTGATCCAACATAGTCAGAAATACCATGTGTAATCGCAGGGTTAATTGTATATTTTGCGATATAACGTTTAATACGATTGTTATCGTTATAGTCAGTATCACCTTCTAGAGCACCACGTTGTTCTTTCATACGATGAGCTACTTGCCATGTACGTGTAATGACTTCACCCACACGTCCCATAGCTTGAGAGTCAGAACTTACCATGCTAAATACACCCATATCTTGTAATACGTCTTCAGCTGCAATCGTTTCTTTACGAATACGTGAGTCTGCGAAAGCAATATCTTCAGGGATAGATGCATTTAAATGGTGTGTAATCATAACCATATCTAAATGTTCATCTACAGTATTATGTGTGTAAGGTAATGTTGGGTTTGTAGATGAAGGTAAAATATTCGGATACGATGCAGATTTAATTAAATCTGGCGCATGTCCACCGCCAGCACCTTCTGTATGGTACATGTGTAAAACACGGTCTTTTACAGCGGCCATTGTATCTTCCATGAACCCTGCTTCATTTAATGTATCAGCATGTAGAGCAATTTGTACATCAAATTCATCTGCTACATCCAATGCATGACTTAACGCTGAAGGAGTTGCACCCCAGTCTTCATGTACTTTTAAACCGATCACACCAGCATGAATTTGTTCAATTAATGCAGTGTGGTTTACAGCTTGTCCTTTACCAGTGAAACCAACATTAATTGGTAAATCTTCAGCAGCTTCTAGCATACGATGGATATGCCAAGGTCCAGGTGTAACGGTTGTAGCTTTTGCACCTTCTGATGCACCCGTACCACCACCGATATGTGTTGTCACACCACTTTCAAGCGCAACTTCTGCTTGTTCGGGGTTAATAAAGTGAACATGTGTATCGATACCACCAGCTGTTACGATTTTACCTTCAGCAGAGATAATATCAGTTGTTGAACCAATAATAATATCTACGTTATCCATGATATCAGGGTTACCTGCTTTACCAATGGCAAAGATATAACCATTTTTAACACCGATATCTGCTTTAACAATTTTGTCATAATCTATAATTAATGCATTTGTTAATACTAAGTCAGCCACTTTGCGGTCATCACGTGTAACGTTAGGGTTTTGAGCCATGCCATCACGAATAGATTTACCGCCACCAAACGTTGCTTCTTCACCGTAATTTGCATAATCTTTTTCAACAGTTGCAAATAAGTTAGTGTCACCTAGTCGTACTGCATCGCCAACAGTTGGACCATACAAACTTGTATACTGAGATTGAGTCATTTTAAAGCTCATTACTGTTTACCTCCCATTTTGTTCACATTTTTTTCGCCATTATCACCTTTTGGCGCAGCATATTCATCATTTTCACCAGTTGGACGATAAACGCGATCTTCGTCAATTTCACCGTTAACTAAACCTCTGAAACCATAAATTTTACGGTTACCAGCATATTCAACGAGTTGAACTTTTTTCTCATCACCAGGTTCAAAACGAACAGCAGCACCAGCAGGAATATCTAAGTGTTTCCCATATGCTTTTTCTCGATCAAATTTTAAACCTTCATTGGCTTCAAAGAAATGGAAATGTGAACCAACTTGAATTGGACGGTCTCCAGTATTTTTAACATTGATCACTGTTTCAAAATGACCTTGATTAATTTCAACTTCTGTATTTTTTATTTTAATTTCACCAGGTTTCATTTAAAAATCCTCCTTACACGATTGGATGATGAATAGTGATTAATTTAGTTCCATCTGGGAATGTTGCTTCAATTTCAATATCAGTCAACATGCTATCAACGCCTTCCATGACATCATCTTTATTTAAAATTTGTTTACCGTAACTCATTAAATCAGCTACAGTTTTACCATCACGTGCACCTTCTAGTAATTCATCACTAATAAGTGCTAATGCTTCTGGATAATTTAATTTTAAGCCACGTGCTTTACGTCGACGCGCTACTTCAGCAGCTACCACGATCATTAATTTATCTTGTTCCCGTTGAGTAAAATGCACTGTTATACCTTCTTTCTTTTAAAAATAAGTACTGCAACATTAATCATAAAACTGTAGAATATTTTTAACAAGTAATTTATCTTTTAAATTTATTTAAAATCACTTTTTAAATTAAATTTGTATATATTTTTAATGTTACAAAAGTGTTTAAAAGGTATAATAATTAGAAAGGAAATGAATAAAATAATAAAGGTGAGTTTATGAAATATGTAGAGATTTTCTTAAAAAATATTGCTCAAGTTGTATTTATGAATAATAAATGGTCTGGGCTTTGTATTCTTATAGGATTATTTATTGCAAATTGGAAAGTTGGATTAGGAGCAGCAGTGGGAAGTCTCATTGCACTTGTTCTAGCGCCGTACTTTAATTATAGTGAGGATGAAATGAATAATGGATTAGCTGGATACAATTCAGTATTAACAGCAATCGGGTTAGCGTTATTCTTAGAAGCATCTTTAGTGAATTGGATTGTACTTATTGTAGCGACCACTCTTACTTTACCAGTTGGAGCTGCAATCCGAGAAATTTTAAAACCATATGGTCTACCCATGTTAACTTTTCCATTTGTCTTTATGACTTGGTTAATTTTAGCAATGGGCATGCAATTTTCAAAAATGCATATCACAATAGATATTTTGCCTACTAAAATTAAACATCCAGACATCAGTCATTCACATGTGAATTTTATTAGCGGTATCATTACAAACTTTAGTGAAATTTTCTTAGTGACATCAATCATTGGTAGTCTGTTAATTATTATTGGTATTTTTATTGGTTCAGTAAAAGGCGGGATCTATGCAGTAGTATCAAGTATTTTAGCAGTGATATGTATCACATTACTAGGTGGAGACTATCCCACTATTACTGATGGATTGTACGGCTATAACTCAATATTAACGGGTATTGCGTTGGGTGCGACGTTTAAAACAAAATTCAATCCGATTCTTGCAGTGATTACTGGTTTATTATTAACAGTAGTGATGCATGGTGCATTAGCTACAACATTAGCCCCAATTGGTCTTCCTATTTTCACCGCTCCATTTATTTTTGCAACGTGGCTTGTGATGTTTGCAGGTAAAGAGCAGCATGAAGTTAAAAGTTAGAACATATTAATGAGAGTGAGACCGCATTTATTTTTGAATGTGTTATCTCACTCTTTTTTATTATTTATGCTAATTTAGATATGATATGGATGAGAAAGAAAAAGGAGAGGGTTAGTATGAAACGTATTTATGTTGTGGGAAGTATGTCGATGGATTTGGTTGTGTCGACTGACCAAGTGCCAAGTAAAGGTGAAACCGTATTAGGAAATACATTTTTCACTACACCAGGTGGTAAAGGCGCGAATCAAGCAGTGGCAGCAGCAAGGTTAGGTGACCATGTTCACATGGTAGGGTGTATTGGCGATGATACGTTAGGTAAACAAATTCTTGAAAATCTAAAGCATAATTATGTAAATGTTGAATATGTAAAAAAAGTAGAAGGACCTTCAGGTACTGCTCACATTACCCTAGCTGATAATGACAATAGTATTATTGTTGTCCCTTCAGCAAATCATAAAGTGACAGTTTCTTTGGTAGACTCAGCTTTGTCAAAAGCAAATAAAGGAGATATTGTGTTACTTCAACAAGAGATTCCAGCTGACGTTGTCGCTCACGCTGTTCATTATTGCTATGAACATGAACTCACTTCTATTTTAAATCCAGCTCCATATAGAGACATTTCAGATGATATATTGGAACAAGTGACATACTTAACACCAAATGAAACTGAAAGTGAAAATATGTTTGAAGGAGACATTGAACAAGCTTTAGAACGTTATCCTGATAAACTGATTGTGACACAAGGTGCATTGGGCGCTGTATTTTACGATGGTATAGAACAAGTTGAAATTCAAGGTATTGAACGAGAAGTAAAAGATACAACAGGGGCAGGGGATACATTTAATGGTGCGCTTGCAGTCGGATTACAAAAAGACTATTCACTTGCTAAAGCTATTGCATTTGCTAATGTCGCCGCTAGTCATTCAGTTACAGCACTTGGCGCACAAGGTGGTATGCCCACAATAAATGATATAACTCAAGATTTAGATATGTAGGTTTTGTATATAAACGTGTTAAGTCTATTTTAAAATAAGCGTATTCAAAAGTTGAAACACATCTATTATAAATAATATAAAATTATTATATAATGTTGGAAGGTATTATAATATTTCTATAAATTAAAGGAGTAACTATATGACTAAGACATATTTACTTAGCACGCTTATTGTTTTAATATCTATAGTTTTATGTGCATGTCAATTTTCAACATTGTCATCATCAAAGAAAGACACTAACAAAGATAAAGAAAACATTGCAAATATGTATACGAAAAAAAGTACTCAGAATAAAAAAGATTGGCAAGTGTATCAAGGTGATATTGCACATGTATTTTATCATCCAGTGATTACTGAACCTAAAGTCGCTTTTACACAAGAGAAGAATCAAGCTAAGGGTAATTTTGATTGGATGATTACAGCTGATGAGTTTAAGCGTTCATTAAATGAACTTTATAAACACCATTACATATTAATAAATCCACATGAGGCTTATGATTTAAAAGGGAAGACAGTTACTAGAAAAGAATTAAAATTACCTAAGGGTAAGAAACCATTAATTTTATCCATTGATGATATGAATTATTATGAGTACATGAGAGGTCATGGATATGCAGATCGTTTAGTGCTAGATCAGAAACAACACGTCGTTTCTGAAACTAAAGATAAAAATGGTAAGGTAACAACAAGTGAAACAAATGATATTGTACCTATATTGAATCAATTCGTGAAAGACCATCCTGACTTTTCACTCAATGGTCAAAAAGGCGTCGTTGCGCTAACAGGATATAATGGCGTGTTAGGTTATCGAACAAATGAGTTAAATAATAAAGATTACCCAAAACGTAAAAAAGAGGCTGAAAAAGTAGTCAAAGCAATGAAACGAGATGGTTGGACATTTGCAAGTCATTCATGGGGACATATCGATTTTGCAAATAGCTCATATCATCAAATTGTTCGTGACACGAAACGTTGGAAAAAAGAAGTAGAGCCAATTATAGGAAAAACAGATTTATTTATATATCCACACGGTGCTCAAGATAGAGGTTCTAAAGCATATCAATATCTTGTTCATGATGAAGGATTTAAATTTTTAGCAGGTGTAGGACCAAATAATTTTACAGATATCGTCAATGATAGTGTCTATCAAGATCGTGTTGCGATTGATGGGTTAAATTTATATGATTTTAAATATAAATTAAAGCCATTTTTAGATCCGAGTAAGGTGTATAGTGAGAAAGATCGTCAATATTTTAAAGGAGATAAATCCTATCAATAGTATGCTATAAACAAAAGAGTTGGACAAACTTCGTAAGACCATTTGTTCAACTCTTCTTTATTTTATAATTAAAGGATATATATTAGATACTTAGTTGTAATTCGCCTATAAAGTTGTTATAAAATATATTATACAATATTATAAAAATAAAAAGTAGGTAATATAATGTTTTTGAAAGTAACACAAAGTATTGGAATACTTAGTTTATTTACATTATTAGGAACTTCAATCTCTCATGCAGCAGAAACACCTGTTGATATTACAAATAAAGAAAGTAATGTCGCAGTAAGTTCAAATTATGAACCTGATGGTGTAACGCTTACGACACAACAAGGCCAAATATTATATAATTTCCAAGGAAATAAAGAAGCGGATCCTGCTTCTTTGTCTAAAATGATGACCATCTATTTAACATTAGAAGCAGTTCATCAAGGAAAACTTAAGTTAGACGATAAAGTTAAAATCACGAGCGCATATGATCAATTATCTAAAAAGCCAAATTTAACGTCTGTCCCTTTAAATCAAGGTCAAATATATACTATTAAAGATTTATTAGTACAGGCAGCCTTACCTTCAAGCAATTCAGCTGCGATGATTTTAGGAGAACAAGTGAGTGGCAATACGTCAACGTTCACAGACAAAATGAATGCGCAAGCTAAGGCTTTTCATATGAAGCATACATATTTTGTGAACCCAGCAGGTGCTGCTAATGATTTACTTGGACAACAAGCACCAAAGAAATATAAACAGGATATTTATCCTAAAAGTACGGCAGAAGATATTGCGATATTATCTCATCACTTAATCGCCAAACATCCAAAAATTTTAAACATAACGCAACTTAGTCAAGATACTCAAAAAGGTTATACTTTTAACAATACTAATTTATCAATTAAACATAAGCCACTTTACTTAAAAGGTACAGATGGATTGAAAACGGGTACGAGTGATAAAGGATATAATATTGCTTTAACTAATCAACAGAATTACCTTCGACTCAATGAAGTGGTTATGAATGTGGCACCGTATATGGATAATAATGCCAAATACAATCGTAATCGAATAGGGAATGCGATTTTTAAACATTATCGTAAAGAATATGAATACAAAAAAGTGTTATCTAAAGGAGAACATAAGATTGACGGTAAGACATATAAAGTAGATAAAAATTTATATGATACCGTTCCTAAAGATAATAAAAAATGGGATATACGAATCAATAAAGATGGAAAAGCCTATGTGCACTATAAACGTGATTTCTTACCAGAAACGACGTATCCGCGAGTAAATGCTAAAAAAGTATGGAAATGGTTCTAAATAAAAGCGGGATACACTTTAACGTACTATTAAATGTGAGATTAATATCAAACAATTTAATAAGTCAGTACGATATTTGTTTCCCGCTCTTGTTTTATTTTAATAACTTTAAATGAACTTCTCTCGCTCCACAAATCATGGTAACGATATCTGAAGACACTTCATCAATGGATTGTTGGCCATACTGAATCCAGTTTAGAATAACGCTTAAAATGCCTCCAGTTAGAAATTCTCCATAAATGAACTCATCTATATAAAATTGTCCAATTTGTTTATCAAATTCAATTTGTCGTTTAACCACTGCATAAATTTGATTATATAAAATTTGATAAACTTCACTATAAATATTGATAGAAATGACACTTTTTACCATTGCTTTGTTATCACTAATGAAAAGTAAAATATCTTTCATAAATTTATTGAAAAATTGTCTCGGATCTTTTGGATCAATTTCAGGCAAATGTAACGTTCGAAAATATTCAATTAATGTACCAACAATATGATTAAGTAAATCATACTTATCATTGAAATGACGGTAAAATGTAGAACGACGTACATTTGCTTTTTCGCATAAATCTTGAATGGTGATATTGTCAAAAGATTTCGTTTCAAGCAAATCTGAGAACGTAGTAATGAGTGCTTTTTTTGTTCGTTGTACACGTAAATCTTGATTATTCATGCTGTTCACCTCTTATTTAGGACATTTTATCAAAAATGTCACTTAAGTTACATTTTTGCTTAACTGACTCACAATAATATTTTATAAAATGATTATAATATAAGAGAAGGGTAGATTAATTTCTAAAGCATTTACTTATAGTTTACTACTTTTCATAGATTACTTAAAAATATAAATAAAATGGGAAGTGAATCATATGTACTATAGTAATGGAAATTATGAAGCATTTGCATGTCCGAAAAAACCTGAATATGTTGCACAAAAATCTGCTTATCTTATTGGCTCTGGATTAGCATCTTTAGCTGCTGCATGTTTTTTAATTAGAGATGGGCAAATGGATGGGTCAAACATTCACATTTTAGAAGAATTATCTAAATCTGGTGGAAGTTTGGATGGTACTGAACTTCCAATGAAAGGCTACGTTATGCGTGGTGGTAGAGAAATGGAAAATCATTTTGAGTGTTTATGGGATTTGTTCCGCTCCATCCCATCACTTGAAATTGAAGATGCTTCAGTTTTAGATGAGTTTTATTGGTTAAATAAAGAAGATCCAAACTACTCAAGATGTCGTGTTATTGAAGAAAGGGGTCAACGATTACCTACAGATGGAGACTTTACTTTAACTAAACAAGCCATGAAAGACATACTCCATTTATGTATGATGAAAGAAGAAGATTTAAATGATGTGAAAATTTCAGATGTCTTGTCAGAGGATTTCATGAATTCAAACTTTTGGATTTATTGGAAGACGATGTTCGCTTTTGAACCTTGGCATTCTGCAATGGAAATGCGTCGTTATTTAATGAGATTTGTGCATCACATTGGAGGTTTAGCTGATTTTAGTGCCTTGAAATTTACTAAATACAATCAATATGAATCACTCGTACGCCCTATGATTGCATACTTAACGTCTCATGGTGTGCAATTTGAATACAATGTTCAAGTGCTTGATGTTAAAGTAGATGTGACTACCAAAGACAAAGTTGCTAAAACAATTGAACTAAAACGAAATGGTAATAAAGAAACAATTCAACTCACACCCGATGATCTTGTATTTATTACGAATGGTAGTATCACAGAAAGTTCAACTTATGGCGATAATCACACACCCGCGCCTCCTACAAAAGACATTGGCGGAAGTTGGAATTTATGGCGGAACTTAGCTAAACAAAGCCCTGAGTTTGGCAATCCCGAAAAATTCTATAAAGATTTGCCAGATAAAAGTTGGTTCGTCTCAGCAACGGTAACGACAAATAACAAGACGGTCATTGAAGCTATCGAACGTTTATGTAAACGGGATCCATTAGCTGGAAAAACAGTTACAGGTGGGATTATCACAGTGAACGATTCTAAATGGCAAATGAGTTTTACTGTGAATCGTCAACAACAATTCAAACAACAACCTAAAGATGAAGTGAGTGTATGGGTATACGCTTTATATTCAGATGAGAAGGGCGATTATATCCATAAACCGATTGTTGAATGTAGTGGTCATGAAATATGTCAAGAATGGTTATATCATATGGGATTACCTATTGATCAAATAGAATGCCTCGCAACACAACATTGTAATACGATTCCTGTATATATGCCTTATATTTGTTCATATTTCATGCCAAGAGCGATTGGCGATCGACCACTTGTTGTCCCTCAGCACTCTCGTAACTTAGCCTTCATTGGTAACTTCGCAGAGACAGAAAGAGATACAGTGTTTACTACAGAATATTCTGTAAGAACAGCGATGGAAGCAGTTTATCAATTACTGGACATAGATAGAGGTGTTCCAGAAGTCATGGCGACAGAATTTGATATTCGTGTCTTATTAGATGCGATGTATGAACTTAATGATCGTAAAGACTTGAAAACATTAGCCGAGCAAAATAAAATACAACAAGTTGCATTACACACGTTCTTGAAAAAAATAAAAGGTACGTTTGTAGAAGAACTCTTGACGCAACATAAATTATTATAATAGTGTGTAGGTAAATGTTAACCCCCGCGTGTTTGAGAGCATGCGGGGGTTAAATCATTATTATTCAATATATCGTCTTAAATGTTTTGCTGTAACAGAGTTGTTAATATCTAGGAGTCCTTTAGGTTCTCCAGCATACAATAATTGTCCTCCATGTTTACCAGCAAATGGTCCAATGTCAATAACCCATCTGCTTCTGTCATCATTGTTAAATTATGCTCGATTAAAATGACAGTATTCCCTTCATCAATCAAATGATTAAAGCATTCAATGAGAATAGGTAAATCGTCTTCATGAAGTCCTGTTGTAGGTTCATCAAAAATAATTGTTTTTTCAGTAACGTCTTCTGTAAGATAACGACTTAATTTAACACGTTGTGTTTCCCCACCAGAAAGTGTGTCTAGAGATTGACCTAAAGTCATATAATTTAAACCAGTATTTGAGAGTGCTTGAAGTGGGTGCAGAATATTTGTATGACTTTCAAATTTTTCGATTGCTTCATCTACAGTTAAATCTAAAATATCTGCAATAGAATCTCCGTTTTTTGATTAATACATATAGCATCTTCATTTTGTTCAAAAGCTGTGGTAATAAGTGAGCTTTTTCCTGAACCAGCAACGCCGGTAACTACAGTCATCGCATGTTTAAGAAGTTCAGTTGAAATATTTTTTAAGTTATTTTGTGTTGTCCAATAATTTCGATATCGGACATAGTTTTTAACTCATTATTGTTATTACGCGACAGTAGTAAATTTATTCACTTTTCTAAAGGAAGAATAGCAACGTCAAGATTAAAATAGGTCTTAAAAAAATCTTTATAATTTTCACGTGTGATAGCGAACTGCTCTTTTTTATATCTTTTAGTAAGAGTAAGGTGATTATAAGACATTGTAGCTCGACCGAAATGTTGTGGCTTTGTAATCATGAGTTGCTTTACAAATATAGATTCAGGATGTGAGGTATTGTAGTTAATCATTTCATCAAAATCATGAATATCATGAGAAATAAACTCTGCTTTATAACGTGTTACCCACATTGTTTCTTCCAGTTTTTGAAGAAGATACGTCGCAGGGGTTTCAAAAATGGCACGAAATTGACCTGTCTTTTCAAACACAGTTTGTGTTGCTTCAATTGAAGTTATTGGGAGTGCTTGTAACGGTAAATCGCCAAATCCCACATCAGCAATATAGTAAACGTTGTTAATAAGAACAACTAGTGATAAATGAGATCCTTTAGGACTGTAGTTGCCATTAGGCTGATGAACGGTTGCTGACATTCGAAACACTTTAAAACCTTTAGCTTCTAAGTAGCTACCGAAAAAGTGGTTCATTTCATAGCAAAACCCACCACGATGTTGATATATAAATTTATTAAATAAATGATCTAAATCGACTGAAATCTTTTCTTTATTTTGAACACTAATATTTTCAAAAGGAACGGTTAGCATAAAACGTTCCATGTAATAGTTAAGTGCATCTAAAGTAGGGTGAGGATAACGTTGAGACTCAATATTTAAATAATCTTCAATTGCTTTAATATCCATAATTTTTCCTCCTTAATCGTTATGTACCAAAATATAAAATAGAACAAACGTGTGTTCTTCAATGAACACACGTTTGTTATTATAGTTCTTGTTTCTTAAAAATAGATAGTGATGAAAAATAAGAAATGACAAAAATAATAAAGCCAAGCAATGCATAACTACCAGTTGCTACTAGAACGAGTGGATTTGAAGCAATTTTACTCATTGAACCGGCTTGTACAAGTATTGGCATAATAGCAAAGAACCACATGGATAAAAATAATGCAACAGCAACAACTGCTGTAGTAAGCATAATGACATTTGAATTCTCAGGACCAAATTTAAATGTGAGTGGAAACATTAATGCATACGTACAAGCCATCCCAATACCTATGAATGCTGAAAATAATGTAACCATAATATCTTGAGTCACGATAAGACAAATGATGGCGCCAATCATTAAACCAAGTAAAATGAGTAAACCATAAAAAGCAAAGTATGCTTTTACATAAGTATTTCTATGTGTAGGGAGGGTAGATACATAGTACATCCATTTAGAATCTTTTTCACGTTTTAAGTTATCTGCTACGGGAGATAATAACATGACCATTAGCATGAAACAACACATCATTGGACTAAAAAACGCAAACACAATACTTAATATGAGACCAATAATTAAATAGGTTATGAGAGGTTTTTTAGAAGCATAAAAACTACTAAGTATAAGCCCTTTCATTATTTATCACCTCGCATAATTAATTTTGTAGCATCATCAATACTTTGAAGCGGGCGTGCTTGTTCAAAGTGTTGACGTTGCTTGACTAACGTTTGACGTTGACCATGACGTATTCGTGAAGCAATGATTACCTCTTGAGGTAAGTCTAAAGGGGAAGTTTCATCTGTTTCGATAATGCCATAATCAGTTAGTAATATATGTTTGTCTTCTTGTAAAAGAATATGACCATCGCGCATAAAAATAAGTTTTGTAGCAAGTTGTTCCATATCCTCTGAAATATGAGATGAAAGTAAAATACCATGCCCTTTTGATACATAATCTTCGAGAATTTCTAACACTTCTTCTCGTCCTGAAACATCCATACCAGCTGTTGCTTCATCTAAGATTAATAATTTTGTCTCATGAGAAAGTGCGATGGCTAATGCTGCTTTCATGCGCATCCCTCTAGAAAAAGTAGAAATTTGATTATTTTTAGGTAATTCAAATGATTGAATAAGATTGAAAAATTGATCACTATTCCAATGTTTAAAAATATTTAAAAATACTTTATCAATCTCTGTTATTGTCAATTTATTCGGTACGCGTAAATCATCAAAAACGACACCCACGTGCTCCTTATAATCTTTATCTTTTTCAGAAATAATTTGATTGAAAAAAGAAATCTCTCCTGAATCTTTAAATCGATTACCCACTAATGTGTTAATAAGGGTAGATTTACCTGACCCATTTTTACCAATTAAGCCAATGACCTCTCCTGGATTTAAAGTGAATGAAATATCATTTAATTCGAAATTTGAATTCTTATACGATTTATTAAGTTGTTGTACTTGAAGTAAATGTGTCATCTAATGATCCTTTCTTTATAGAAATGAAAACTATGAATGATAAAATTTATATGTTTTTAATAAATGACTAAATCCATTATAAATAAACAAAATGATTAAAATAAAGATTCCTAACGTTTGAGAATGTCCTGTTTCTAACGAATAAAAACCTAAAAATATTGCGCCAATCATAATTAAAGATAGGTTAATATAGAATGTTTTGAACAAAGAGTTAAAGTAAATATGTCGTTCTCCTTCGTCTAAAATGTTAATTAATTTCTCAGAATAATTTTTTTTCCCTAATTTGGGATAGCGAGAATCAAATTTACGATAAAACAATCCTGTAATTACCGAGGAAATAATCGTTGTCATAAAAGGGAGTAATGCCCAACTACTAGCACTAGAATTTCCATTTCCTAAGACAATGATAAAAAGAGCAATAAAGCTAATTGTTAATTCTAGATAATAAATAAATGAATTTTGCATATATGCTAAATTAGCTTTCTTATCATATGAATCCGCCTCATCTTCATCAATATGTGTTTCGGATAAACGTTTGTAATGAACGGCCTTTTTTTGAATCATAATTAAATACATACTTAAGACTAGGATAAGTGCCACACAGATTAATGAGATTAAAATGACATTTGAATGTGTAGCATAATGATAATTTCCAAAGAAGTGAAAGCTATGGTTGTAGTCAATGAATAAAGCTATACATCCTCCAATCAGTCCGCCAATTAACAAAGTGATTATAAAACGACCTATTTTCATAAATCTTCCTCCTCAATTATAAAGATAGATTCAACAGGTTCATTAAAAATACGAGCTATTTTCATAGCAGTTAAAATAGAAGGTGTAAAGTCATTTCTTTCAATGAGAGATACAGTTTGACGTGAGATGCCTGCTTTTTTAGCAAGTTGCGTTTGATTATAACCTTCTCTCGCTCGTAATTCTTTCAATCGATTTCGCAATCATCATCATCTCCTCACAATTAGTGTATATTATTATAGTCATTTTGACAAATATATTTGTCAAAAAGTGTTCAAAGTAAATTATAGGTGAGACTAACGGTTGTCTGACGTTAGACGCTCGGATGTCTAAAGCGTCTTACTATTTAACACTATCCATTGTGCAATGTCTTCAAGATTATAAAGCTTGATAATATCTTGATATATATCTTCTAAATTTATTTCAGAAAGTGTAGAAATCAATGTATGTTCAATATGATTTAAAGCTATACTGATGTTACATTGTTGTGCTTTGTGTCCTTCTTTTTCTCCTAAAAAGTTGGTAAGTAAATGTTGACTTGAGAAGATATTGCCACGACCTTCAATAGCTAAAAAGACATCGTAAAAAGTAATATCTTTGAGTTTTTTTCTAAGTGTAAATCCTCCATTTTTACCAGTTGTTGAATATACTAAATTTTCTTTTACTAATGCTTTTACTATTTTTTTCAAGTAAGAATCAGAAACTTTAAGTCGCTTGCTTAAAGCGGTAGATGTCATTACTGATTGATGAGGGAGTTGATTTAAAATTAATAAGACATATATGGCTTGTTCCCAACCGGTAGATAATTTCATATATAAGCCTCCTATCAAATCCATTATATAATATTTTTATATTATATTTAAAAAATAAATTAGTTAATATATAATTGTATTTAAAGACAAAATATATCTCAATTATCTTTAATTAAAAATAGGGAGACGACAGCAATGAAAAAACATCTAAATACTTCAATAACATTTTATATGTCTATTCTTTTTACGACTATTTTTATGGGATCATCTTTTCCAACTGGCAAATATTTAATTTCAAATGAACATGTTCCACCTATGCTTCTTGGTGGATGGCGATTTGTTATCGCGGGAAGTATGATGTTAATCCTTACATTTACGAGAAAAGGGCCATTCTACCCACAAGTAAAGGGAATAGTTATAAAGGATTTATATTAGTGTTCGTTATTGGACTTTTACAAACAGCAGGGACGATGGGATTATTAAATTTTGCAATGGCATTTGGCGTGTCTTCTTCTATATCATCTATTCTATTATTTACGAATCCGCTATGGCTGGCCTTTTTAGCCCATTTTATTTTAGATGAAAGGTTAACAAAAATTAAAATTACTTCACTTATACTTGGTGTGTTTGGAGTAGGATTATGTCTCGGATTAGATGAAACATTACTTGGATGGGGAACGCTTTTTGCACTAGCTGGTTCATTATGTTGGTCAATCAATACAATAGTGACAAAAAAGGTAGTGTTTGACAAAGGGCCCTGGGTTTTAACAGGATGGCAACTATTATTCGGTGGTATGTTTATGCTGATAATGAGTCTCGTTTTAAAAGAACATTATACACTTAGTTCGCTTAATCATTGGGGATGGATATGGTTCTTTTGGCTTATTATTCCAGCTTCTGTAAGTTCATTTGGATTATGGTTTTATAGCTTAAGCCAACGAGGGGCAACTACGGCGAGTAGTTTCTTATTTTTAGTACCCCTATTTTCGACACTATTTTCAATTATAGAATTAAGAGAGCCCTTCACGCTTCATTTAATTTTAGGAGGTTTATGCGTTGTTGTGGCATTAATGTTAATTCATCGTCAACCGAGGAAAAATATTTTATAAAATACAATATTCAATACATTGAATATAAATATATATATTAATAGAAATTAGGTTATATAAAACGTTAGTTAAGCCTTTTGAAGTTGTCTTAATTTTAACATAATGAAAAAATATGAAAACTTGTCATTACTATATTTTTGAGAAATAAAAAATTTTAAAAAATCTCTTCACAGAGAATATAATTTTGTGTAGTATATCTTTCATATGATTTTTAGAGAGAAAAAGGAGGAAACAATAATGAAAGATAACAGAATGATGTTCTTCATATTTATGTTAGGTACATTTACAGTTGGAATGGCAGAATATGTTGTTACAGGATTATTAACTCAAATTGCAAGCGATATGAAAGTGCCTATTTCGAGTGCAGGGTTATTAATTAGTGTGTATGCAATTAGTGTTGCATTAATCGGTCCATTAATGCGTGTATTTACTCTAAAAGTGCGCGCACAACGTTTACTCCCAGTATTGGTGGCCATTTTTATTATAAGTAATATAATAGGGATGTTAGCACCGAATTTTCCAATATTACTGTTATCTCGATTATTGTCAGCCTCTATGCACGCGCCTTTCTTTGGCGTATGTATGAGCGTAGCTGCAACTGTTGCGCCTCGAGGTAAACAGCCTCAAGCCATTGCTTTAGTACAAGCGGGCTTAACTATTGCGGTAATGATTGGTGTACCATTCGGTTCATTTTTAGGAGGATTCGCGAACTGGCGTTTTGTCTTCGGCGTGATGATTCTTTTAGCCGTTATTTCAATGATAGGTATGATTAAATTTGTACCAGATATCTCTCTAAGTACAGATGCGAATGTTAAAAAAGAAATGAGTGTGTTTAAAAACCCTCATATTTTAATTGTAATGGCAATTATTGTCTTTGGTTATTCAGGCGTATTCACAACTTATACGTTTATGGAGCCAATGATTCATAAATATGCACCATTTGGAATTGTTGGTTTAACTGTATGTTTATTTATGTTTGGCCTTGGCGGTGTGGTTGGTAACTTGCTTACAGGTAATGTACCAGAACATAAACTTACCCAGTACTTGTTCTATACCTTTGTGTTACTTTTTATAACGATTGTTTTATTTGTAACAGCAGTGCATAGTGCGATTTTAGCAATTATTATTTGTTTCTTATTTGGTTTCGGCACTTTCGGTACAACGCCTCTATTAAATAGTAAAGTGATTTTAAGTGCACATGAGGCACCGTTACTTGCAAGTACACTTGCAGCTTCAGTCTTTAATATTGCAAACTTTTTAGGTGCAATCGTGGGATCAATACTATTATCAATGGGATTCCCATATCTTACGATTACATTTGTATCAGGCGGGATCATTATCTTAGGAATTATAATTAATACAATTAATCATTTTTATGAAAAAAAACATATAACGTTTAATCACTAATAAAAAGCGTTCTAAATTGGACTTTTTCAATTTAGAACGCTTATTTGCTATTCAGGTTTAACTTTTAATGTTGGTTCATACATTTCGTGATTAAAATGATTTTTAGAAAATTGACGTAAATCATTGATGAAATGTAAAATGTTTTTATCTAATTTATCTTTCGTTTTCACAATGATTGTACGGTCGAAATCACTTTTTTCAAAATAATCTCCATAAATACGAGCAGCTATAGAAAATTTAGAGATATAACTTTCAAGTGTTTCATAACAATTTAATAACGCACGAATAGGTGCATTGGCTTCTTCCTCGTGATGGCTCATTGTCCCTAACAACTCTTGGATTTGATGATCTAGTTTGTTAAATAATTGGGTAATATCTTCACAATATTCTAATGTTTGTTGTTTATTATATTTTGCGCCTTTTTCACCTAAGTCAACCTTACATATTTTTGAGGCTTTATAGGCGGTTAGGTCAATCATACTCATGATGTCATTTTTATAATCTTCCTTTTTTTCCGCTTGTTGTTTTGTAAATTGATATTTAATACCTAAAAATGTTCCAATAAGTGCGAAAACACCACCTACGATTGCTGCTAAAAATTCACTCAAGTTTCTCAATCCTTTCAATAGTAGTCAACTATATTTTACACCATAAAATGTAAAGTGAATGTTAAAGAACAACCTTAAAATCGACAACTTGAGGAATACGAGATAAATCGTGGTGCGTCATATAATCAATTAGTACTTGTGCGCCTTCTTCTTGAATATCTTTAACGACTGGCGCTTCTGCAAACATTTTATAATCTCCGCCTCCAACTGCACGATAGTTGTTCACACATATGGTATACGTTTTTGTGTCTTCTAAAGGTGAATCGCCGACTTTAATATCTGAAACACGTTGTCCTATAGGTGCACCAGCATGAATGGTATAAGAGATTCCTCCATACATATCATAATTAAAATGTTGAGGTTTTGGAGATAAAAATGTGTCACTGACTGTGATTTCATTATTGTCACTTACACTAAAATAACTTGCTGATTTTTCTAAAGCAGCTTTAATTCCTTTGCCATTAAGTTCTAAAACTTGGAATGTGTTAGGAAAAGGATAGTTATTAATGATATCTCGCATTGTGACTTGTTGATTAAAGCCTTTAGCTGAATCAAATAGTGCAGTGCTTGCTATATCTGCACCACTTTTTTCTAACAGAATATAATTTATCAGATTAATAAGTGAATGAGGGTGCGTTCGAGCTTCGAATTGATGAGTTACTAGCATTGGTTCTGATAATGTTGTAATGTCCGTATCAAGCCAATCTTCAAGTTCATTTAAAAGTGAATGATCGTTGTTAGATAATGTTAATGAAAGATGAGAGGGCACAGATACAAGAGTGCTCTGTTTATCTGTAATTTGATGTTCATGATCTAAAGTTAATGTCACCTTACCAAATTCTGTACCTCGTGTACCTGGTTGGATAATAGCGGTGTCATTTTTTATCATTGCAATATCACGATGTTGGTGTCCTGTTATAAGCACGTCAATATCTTTATGGAAACGTTCTAGTATGTCAAATCCTTCATTTTCTCCAGTTAATTCTTCAGTAGGTATATCAGTATCAAGACTTCTTTCAAAACCGCCATGATAAGACACAACGACAACATCTGATTTTTTACGAACGTCTGGTAAAATACATTTTAATGTTTCAACTGCACTGTTGAACGTTAATCCTTTAATATTGGCAGGTTGTTCCCAATTTGGAATGAATTGTGTTGTTAATCCAATGACGCCAATAGTTATCTCGCCACGTTTAAAATAACTTACGCCTTGACCAGTCAAAGGTGCGTTATTGTAATCAAAAATATTTGCACACAAGATAGGATGATGAAGATGGTTTAAAGTATTTTGTAAATAAGGTAATCCATAATTAAATTCATGATTACCTAATGTACCAAAGTCAAAATTAAGACAATTATAAATATCCGTAAGAGGTTGACTTGATTGTTCTTCAGTTGCTAGGTAATGGCATAAAGGAGAACCTTGTAAAAAATCACCATTATCAATTTTAAAACTATAGTCATCTTGTTGACGTTCTTGTTCGATAAGTTGATTTACTTTTAATAATCCCATAGGAAGATTTTGGTTTCTTTTTGAAAAGTCAGTGGGAAAAATATAGCCGTGTATATCACTTACGATATAAAAAGAGAGTTGTGTCATAGGTCATTTCCTTTCATAAATAAAGAGATAAAAAAGGGAAGTAGTTTATTGAACGCCACATACCTTTATTATCTCTTATGTGTTGTATTACTATTATAAATTATTGAATTGAACCTGTAGCAAGTGTTTTACTACCTTGTTTTAAACGAATATTCGCACCTGAAATAGATTCAGATGTTTTAGCTGTAAAAGTTAACGTTGCGTTACCTTGGTCGTCAGTGGTTACACTTTGTTCTTGACTATAGCCTACCGTATCATAATTTTGCCCATCTTGAGAAAAACTTGCAAGCTGTCTACCACCATCTTGATAAACACCTAATTTTAAATGATCAATAGTTGTGTTTTTAGCCATGTTTGTTAATTCAACTTGAATATTAAATGGTTGATTTACTGATACATTATCTGGTAAATGGAATTGAATATTATTGCTAGAAATCATTGAATTAGAAGTAGTTGTATCTTGAGAAGACTGTGATGTATTTGTATCCTCTTGTGAATGATTATTTTCAGTCGTATTATCTTCTGTACTATTCGCTTTGTTATTACCATTATGGCTACCATGATTTTTATGATTACTATTTAGTTGTGATGATGTACTGCCATAACTACCTAGTTTAAATGTTGAACGATCATACCATTTATATCCAGAAGGTGGTTGTGACCATGGTTCTTTTTCAGGTTCAGTTGAATATTGTGGTTGTTCAAAATTAAGAAGTGGCGTAGGTTGATCTAACTTAATACCTGTTTCTTTTAAATTCGGTGTATTATCTTGTTTTCCAAACCAAGTTGTAATATTTTTAAGTAATTTACTATTATCTTGTTCTTTAAATCCATCATACGTTTTCTTAGTTCTTCCATTATCTTCACGTACATATTTAGGTGTACTATCTTCGACTAATGATGAATCTCCAATGAAGGCTGCCTTTCCTTTACCTACTTTTGAGATAGCAACATAAGGACCCTCTGCTATACCACCGCCATTGTAAATACCTTGATCGACTGCATGAGACCAACGTTGTTTTTGAGATAAGTGTTCTGGTAAGAAAATGATACCTTTTGCTTTTGTAGGATCTGTAATTACAAGAGTTGAACCAGCATGCATTGATACAGAATGTACACCTTCAGTAATACCAAAGCTGTCACTAGATGACACAATATTTTGAGTGTTTAAATCACCTAAAGCGTTGTAACGGAAACGTACGCCGAAGTGTTCAGAAAGCCAATCTGAACTTTTAACATTGCGCATAGCTTTAGAATGTTTTTCCTCATTTGTTAAATCTTTGGTGATATCTTGATATGCACCACGACGATAACCATTCATCACTTCTGAAGAATCGAAACGATTTAAGTTTCTGTCGGCATTATAATGATCAGCGATAAAGATGATATTGCCACCTTTTTCAACAAAATTAAGCATAGCTTGTTGCTCTCTCTTTTTAAAAGGAATATTGGCTTCTGGAAGAACGAGAATATTGATGCCACGTAGTGTATTAGGTGTAATATTAGATTCTCCATCGATTTGTTTCACAGTATAGCCTTGTTGACGCATTGAATCAGCATAATCGGAAAAGCCACCATCAATGACCCAATCAGCAGCTCCTGCCGTTTGGCCGTGTGAAGCGTCAAAAGCGACAGTTTGAGTGGTAGTTTGATTTGGTGCAGCATGACTGATTGGCGTTGCAGATAATGTAATTGCTGAAGCTAAAATAGTACTACTTAATACTTTTATCCATTTCATATTTTTATCTCCCAAATATATTTTTAAATGATTTATAGAAAAAGTATAATAAAAAAATAAGTTGATAATAGATTATTTAGAAAATGTTTAAATAAATTTTACAATTCTTTAACAGTGTAAAACAATTCTATAAAAAATTCACACATAATGAATATTATTTTTGTTAATATTGTGCTACTCTTAGTATTGTCAAATGAAATGCGTTGACAAATTAAACGAATGTATACATAGCGAACGGGGGCAATATGTTATGAAGCAATTGAAGTACCTTTTAGTATTAGCGCTATCAGTTATTATTTTTGCAGCAGCATGTGGAAATAATAGCTCGTTAGACAATAATAAAAGTAGTAATTCGGATGGTGGATCAGGTTCAAGTAAAGATGGCTACACACCTAAAGAATTAACTGTACAATTCGTACCATCACAAAATGCAGATACACTTGAAGCAAAAGCAAAACCGCTTGAAAAATTATTATCTAAGAAATTAGGTATTCCAGTAAAAGTGTCTGTATCAACAAATTACAATACAATTGTTGAAGCAATGAAATCTAAAAAAGTAGATGTTGGTTTCTTACCACCAACTGCTTACACTTTAGCACATGATCAAAAAGCAGCTGATTTATTATTACAAGCACAACGTTATGGTGTGAATGAAGATGGTTCTAGTAACAAAAAACTTGTAAAAGATTATAAATCAGAAATCTTAGTTAAAAAGAATTCAGGTATTAATAGCTTAAAAGATTTAAAAGGTAAAAAAATCGCATTACAAGATGTAACTTCAACAGCAGGTTACACATTCCCAATTGCAACAATTAAAAAAGATGCTGGTATTGACGCTACTAAAGATATGAAAATCGTAAACATGAAAGGTCATGACCAAGCCGTTATTTCATTATTAAATGGTGATGTTGACGCTGCAGCTGTATTCCAAGATGCACGTAACATTGTTAAAAAAGATCAACCAAACGTATTTAAAGATACTAAAATTCTTAAACTAACCAAACCAATTCCTAACGATACGATTTCAGTTCGTCCTGATATGAACAAAGACTTCCAAGATAAACTTAAAAAAGCATTTAAAGACATCGCTAAAACAAAAGAAGGACATAAAATTATTAGTGAAGTATACTCTCACGAAGGCTATACAGATGCTAAAGACTCAGACTTCGATATCGTAAGAAAATATGAAAAAGAAGTTCAAGATATGAAATAATTTTCACAAAGACAGAATTAAATAAGTGATAAAGAGAAGAGGCTAGGGCAGTAATATAAGAAATGCATACATCATTTCTTATAATCTTGTCCCGACCTCTTTCTCTGTATTAAAAAGAAGGGTGTAAACATACATGAGTCAGATAGAGTTTAAAAATGTGAGCAAGATTTATCCTAACGGTCATGTGGGGTTAAAAGATATCAATTTAAACATTGAAAAAGGTGACTTTGCTGTTATCGTAGGTTTATCAGGTGCGGGGAAATCTACTTTATTAAGATCTGTCAATCGTCTACATGATATTACTTCGGGAGATATTACAATTGAAGGTAAATCGATTACTAAAGCTAAAGGTAAAGAATTATTAATGATGCGTCGTAATATAGGAATGATTTTCCAACATTTTAATTTAGTCAAACGATCTACTGTGTTGAGAAATGTATTAAGTGGTCGTGTCGGTTATCATCCAACTTGGAAAATGGTATTAGGATTATTTCCAAAAGAAGACAAAATTAAAGCAATGGATGCGTTAGAACGTGTGAATATTTTGGATAAATATGATCAACGTTCAGATGAACTGTCTGGAGGTCAACAGCAACGTATTTCAATTGCACGTGCCTTAGCGCAAGAGCCAGCGATTATTTTAGCAGATGAGCCTGTTGCATCTTTAGACCCCCTCACTACTAAACAAGTTATGGATGACTTGAAAAAAATCAATGAAGAATTAGGTATTACCATTTTAATTAACCTACACTTTGTTGATTTAGCATTAGAATATGGCACACGTATTATTGGTTTACGTGCAGGAGAACTGGTTTATGATGGTCCGGCAAGTGAAGCGAATGAAGATGTATTTAATGAAATTTATGGCCGTAAACTTAATGACGATGAGAAGCTAGGGGTGGAGTAATATGGCAACACCTACTACAAGTAAATATGATCAATATTTAAATAAGAAATTCTCTTTCAAAACTAGTTTAACTCTATTTTTAGTGATTGCGCTCGTCGTGTGGAGTTTTTTATATACGGGCTTTAGCTTTAGTGACTTAATGGTAGGGATTCCACAAATCGGTTCTTTCTTTGGGCAAATGGTTCCACCAGATTGGAGTTACTTAAATACTATTACCAAACCTATGTTAGACACAATTCGCATGGCTATTGTAGGGACATTCTTAGGCTCCATCGTATCAATTCCAGTTGCATTGCTCTGTGCAAGTAATATTGTAAAAACAAAGTGGATTACGATTCCATCACGTTTTATTTTAAATATTGTACGTACCATTCCTGATTTATTATTAGCTGCTGTCTTTGTTGCAGTTTTTGGTATCGGACAAATTCCAGGGGTATTGGCATTATTTATTTTAACAATATGTGTTATTGCGAAATTGTTCTATGAATCGCTTGAAACAATTGATCCAGGTCCAATGGAAGCGATGACGGCCGTAGGTGCAAATAAAACAAAATGGATTATGTTTGGAGTAGTTCCACAAACAATGTCTACATTTTTATCATATGTATTATTTGCATTTGAGATTAATATTCGTGCCTCAGCAGTTCTTGGATTAGTAGGTGCTGGTGGTATCGGTTTATTCTACGACTCAACTTTAGGATTATTCCAATATCCAAAAACAGCGATGATTATTCTGTTCACTTTAGTCATTGTTGTCATTATTGACTATGTCAGCTCGAAAGTGAGGGAAAGACTCGCATGACACAAGAACAGCATCAGTTAGAAAAGAAATATCCAGTGAGATCAAAGGAACACAAACAAAGAATGATTAAACATTGGCTCATTGCCATTGTTGTTTTAGCTATCATTGTTTGGGGTTTTGCAGGTATGCCTGCTTTAGAATTAAAATCTAAATCAATTGAAATTCTTAAATCTATTTTTAATGGATTATTCCACCCCGATTGGGATTATGTTTATATTCCAGCTGGAGAAGACTTACTTCGTGGTTTACTTGAAACGTTTGCCATTGCTGTTATTGGTACATTTATCGCAGCAGTGATTTGCATACCATTCGCATTTTTAGGTGCACGTAACTTAGTAAAAGTTCGACCAGTCACAGGGATTACTAAATTCATTCTTAGTGTCATTCGTGTATTCCCTGAAATTGTTATGGCGTTAATTTTTATAAAAGCAGTAGGTCCTGGTTCATTTTCAGGGGTACTTGCATTAGGTATTCATTCAGTAGGGATGTTAGGTAAATTATTTATAGAGGATATTGAAAGTTTAGACTTCTCATCAGCAGAGGCTTTAAAAGCAAGTGGTGCGAATAAAACTAAAACACTTGTCTTTGCGGTGATTCCTCAAATTTTACCTTCATTCTTATCCCTTATTTTATATCGTTTTGAATTAAACTTACGTTCAGCATCTATTTTAGGTTTAATCGGTGCTGGCGGTATTGGTACACCACTTATCTTTGCACTTCAAACACGTTCATGGGATCGAGTAGGGATTATCTTAATCGGCTTAGTGATTATGGTAGCCATTGTTGACTTTATCTCAGGAGCTATTCGTAAACGTATTGTGTAATAGAAGACATAATTTGAACGTTTTTATAAACAAATAGAGCTATTGCCAGGACTTAGAAAAACTGGACAATAGCTCTTTTGCTATGCATGAAAGAAATGTTGTTACAGTATTAGTAACAGATACTTAGAAAAATACAGTTAATGTTTTTTAGGAATAACGCGTCTAAAGCTAATACTTCTAAGGCTAGTATAAGAGTGAATATGCTAAAATCATTATATTTTGAAGTATTAATGTCATATTCTTTAGTAAGGGGCGTTACTAAAGAATATATAACGTTATTTAAGGATTGTGAATGATGATAACTAAGTGTAGGTTCTGTTTTTAAATAATACGGTGGTTCATTGATGTGTGATTCGATACATAAAACGTGTTGTCAGAGTAACGTGTTGTTTGAATAGCATTTAATTTAGTATCATGGAGTTGAATCGTCGTTGTTCGCTGTTTCATTAAGTTCTGTTTTTCAACATAACTATTAAAATCGTTGTCATTATTTTCTAGGGTGTCTTTACTTCATCCATTTTCCTCTACAAGACTATTGAAACCGATACTTGTCTTCAGATAGATTTCACTGTTGGGCTGAAACATGATAAAAACATGTGTGTTGATTCTAACGGATGACGGGAATGTGATTCATGTTATAGTTAATACCCTGATTTATATTGTAATCATTTGTAGGTATAATGAGTCATTTGTTTTGGTCATGATTAATTAGTATCGTTCTCAGAAGCAATAGGCTGATGAGGTATACGATCATTATATTGTTAATCAATATTCTGCTAGGATGTAAAGCATGACCTCGAGAAAAAATAAATGAAGATGCTATAAGTGTTGTACCAAATACCTATTTAAAGTGATGTATAGTCAAAGGTAGTTAGTTCTTAGTAATGATCATTCTATATACATAAAGATAATGATTTTATTTTTCAAAAATAACCATACCTATGTATATTTATAAACTAACATATTCATAAAAAAACAACCTTAATATTCCCTATCATCTATATGACAGTTTTGTCATACACTTAAAAGTTGATAGGATAAATCGCTATTAAATAAAACTATATGATGATATTGAAAGGGTGTAGAAGATGATTTTTCGAAATGTAGTGGCAGGTGATTTAGAAAGTTTAATTCAATTAGAAAATGAAGGGTTTACTAAAGAAGAAGCAGCAACCACTCAAGCTTTAAAACAGCGTATTGAAATCATTCCGGATACGTTTATTGTTGCAGAAGAAAACAATCAAATCGTTGGCTATATTAATGGTCCAGCTATTTCGAATAAGTTTATTACAGATGATTTATTTGCATCGATTAGACCTAACCCCAATATGGGTGGTTATTTAAGTGTACTCGGTTTAGTTGTAGCGAAAGATTTTCAACATCAAGGCATTGCAGGACAACTGTTAAATAATTTTGAGAATATAGCAAGGCAACATGTACGTTTCGGAGTCACTCTCACTTGTCGCGATACTTTAGTAAGTTTTTATGAATCGCATGGATATATTAATGAAGGATTATCAGATTCTACTCATGCAAATGTAGCTTGGTATAATTTAGTAAAAGAATTATAAAAATAGGAGTGATACATTGGAAACAGTATATCTAGCTGGAGGATGTTTGTGGGGTGTACAAGCATTTATTAAAACATTGCCAGGTGTTATGGCTACTGAAGCAGGACGTGCGAATGGAACGACGCAGCGACTTGATGATGAATATGATGGCTATGTAGAATGCGTCAAAACAGTTTTTAATCCTGATATCACTTCAATTCATGATTTAATGCATTATTTATTTGAAATCATAGACCCATACAGTCTGAATAAGCAAGGCGTAGATAAAGGACCTAAATATCGTACAGGTGTTTATAGTGAAAATGAGAGCCATCTTAAAGAAGCACAACAATTCATTCAACAACGTTCAGATAGAGATAAAATCGTTGTAGAAGTACTTCCTTTAGAAAGTTATGTTAAAAGTGCAGATGAACATCAAGATAGATTAGATAAACATCCTGAAGATATATCATTATGTCATATCTCTAAAAGTATTTTAAATAAATACAACTAAAAGGAATGGGACAGCATTCATATGGTATTCGTTGTCCCATGTACTCTTTATTATTTTTTAGAAAATGTATCGATAAGACTAAGTGCAGCTAAACCTAATAAATCTAAAGCATGTTGTGCACCAACCTTACCATGACCTGCTTCAAGGCGTTTGTATACTGCAACACTTAATACACTAAACGTGACAAGTGATCCTAAGCGAGAGATATTTTTATGCAAGACACTTGTGGCAAACAAACCCGATGCAATGAGCTCAATCACACCTGCTAATTTCATTGCACGTTCTGATAATTCAAAATCCTGTGTAAATAGTTGTTTAGTATAAGGGTTACCGGTAAGTTTACGTTTTGAAGCGGCATACAAATCTTTAGCGAGTTTTAAATTGGTAGCATAACGTAATATCATTATCTAAACGCTCCTTTATATCATATTTATTAGTTAAACTAAGTATAAAAGTCGCATTAAAAAAAGTTAAATAAAAACGTTCAGCATAAATGTGTAATGCATTCACGCTGAACGTTTTTATTTATATAGTTATTGAATTAGTTTTTACCGAATGTATCAGCAAAACTTAAAGCAGCTAAGCCAAGTAAATCTAAAGCGTGTTGTGCGCCTTCTTTACCGTGACCAGCTTCAAAGTGTTTGTAAGCTGCAACGCCTAATACACCAAATGTTGCAATAGAACCTAAACGAGAAATATTTTTGTTTAAGAAGCTTGCAGCAAATAATGCAGCAGCAGTAGCTTCTACTGTGCCTGCTAATTTAACTGATTTTTCTGGTAAACCAAATACATTTTTAAATGTATCAATCATTTCTTGGCTACCTTGTAATTTTGGTTTTGATGAATCATATAATTCTTTTGCAAGTTTTAAATTTGCAGCATAACGTAAGATCATTAATAAGTACTCCTTTTTTAGTTAAAGTATTTTATTATAAAATAAGTATAATTTTTATACTAGAAATTATATGATTATTGGTAAGTAAAGTCAATAAAAAGCGTTAGATAATTATCTTTTTATAAGAAAGTGTTAATCAGTACACTTTAGAAACTATATTGAACGTGTCATAATAATACTGTTGTGAAAAATCTATGAAAGGAGTTATATTATGGAAGCATCGATGAATTATAATCGAATGACTACAATTTTCTTTATTTCGGGTATTATTGTTATGGCAAGTTTATATACTGCTTTACCCCTTACCTCTGTATTCGCAAAAGATTTTGGCATTTCAAATGCTGTTGCCTCTCTAAATGGTGTGATCTTTTCAATTACGTATTCAATAAGTTGTCTATTTTATGGTACAATTTCTGAAAAATTTGGACGTATTCGTACGATTTTATTTGGACTTATTGGACTCGTCATTATATGTTTACTTATAGGCTTCATTCATTCGTTCACACTACTTATTATTCTTCGTGCAATTCAAGGTATATGTGCGGCAGCTTTTTCACCTGTATCTATTACTTATGTCACTGAAACATATTCACCAGTAAAACGTGTGACTGCGATTAGTTTTATTAGTACAAGTTTTATGTTGTCTGGTGTCATTGGCCAAAACTTGAGTGAAATTGTAGTACGTTATTCTAATTGGCATATGGTTTATTTTATATTAACGTTACTTTACATCTTTATAGCAGTACTTATATATAAATATATTCCAGAAAGTCCAGTGAAAAATCCTCAACTCAAACTAGTAGGTTTCTTTAAAAACTTTAAAGATTTTAAAGATAATAAAATAGTCATATTATGTTACCTTATTTCTTTATCTTTACTCACAATGTTTATTAGTATGTATACTATCTTTAATCATTATATTACTTCTGATATTGTAGGGGGCTCGGAAGCAACAGCAATTAATGCTAAACTCTTTGGTATTATTGGGATGTTACTTTCACTATTAGCAGGACGTATGAGTGATCGTACAGGAGTTAAACACGTTATCGTAGGCGCATTAATTGTTAGTATCGTTTCTCTTATTTTAATGGGCTTCACTACAAATGTTATTTTATTAGTGATATGGAGTGTATTATTTGTGGGAGGTATTGCGTTTGCAATTCCATCTACTATTTCAAAAGTAGGGATGGTTGTTAATCGAAATCAAGGTTTCTTCTTATCCGTTAATACATTTATTCTGTTTTTAGGAACAGCTATTGCGCCATTATTGATGATTCTTATTCAACCATTATCTAATTTTACATTACAATTTATAATTATTGCAGTCATTGGAGTCATCGCTCTTATAGTCGCTTTACTTTTACCACGTAGAAAAAATGTAATACGATGACATTGCCAGTATCAAAAGCATTCAAATTCAAAATGAGTTTGGATGCTCATTTTTTTATAATTTGAGTTATCAAATTAAGTGCAGCAACTTATAATTTAAAATTTCATAAGACGTCTTCCAATTAAGACACTTTCTAGATCGAGGATACATAGAGATGACACTATCCCTTTCCTTTCCATTTACAAAATGAAATTAAACAACGTGGCGCAACCTACTTGGCTAGAGGTATTCCATTGATAACTTATGTAGAAATAGATGCACGTATTATGACAGGACAAAACTCATAATTTACTTCTCAAGTAGGGTGTGACGTCAAAGTATTATTAGACTATTTACAGTTTAAAGATATCTCTAAAATGTCATGCAATGTAGCAAAAATCTCATCTACACTATAATTGTAGTCATTTTCTACCCAACGTCTTAAGACCTCTATCATGCCACTGCTATAAAAATCTGCAATAATTTCAGGATGATGACTGTGTTTAATTTTTAAAGCAAGTGGATCATTTTGACTTTTTACGCTATCTAACATTAATTCACGACTTACATGCGTTAGATTACGAAAGACATCCGCTTGACGAGAAGAGGTCAGTAAATGTTTAAATACTTTCTTATGTTCTCCGATAAAATAGATGAATTGTTGAAAAGATTCTTCTGTAGAAAGAAAAGGTCGAGTATCTTCATGATGAAATTGAGTTGCGATATAGTCAGGTAAAGAGAATAGAAGATCGTATTTATCTTGGAAATAACGATAAAATGTACTACGATTAATTTCTGCGTTATCACAAATTTTTTGAATTGTTATTTCGTCAAAATGATAATCATTTAATAATTTAAATACAGTTGCGTTTATATGTTTAATCATACGCTTTTGATTGGCAGTAGGCATAATCCGAAAATACTCCTATTCATTTTTTCTAGTTCGAAAGTTTGACTTATTAAAAGTAAAGTATCATAAACTTTAGAATAATTCCAAATATACATCTTTAATATGATAATAAAAAAGTGTGACGATAGAATATTTAATATTCTTCGCCACACTTAATTGTCAAATAAAGTGTCAATTTAATATTTATTTAGTGTCGATATCTTTTAACCAATCATCGACGTTGTGATCATGATTGTCTACATAATCTTTTGCTACTTGTTCAGGATTTTTACTTTTAACAAAGATGTTTTTAGCTAAACGTTCCTCATCTTTTTGATCCCAATCTTTTGCCATACGTGTTGCAATGTCATATGCCGCTGGATGTTTTTCTTTAAAATTATGATTGAATACTAAATCAATATGTTGCTTATTATTTCCATAAATTTTGTCTGGATCTTTAAGCATTTTGACATCTAATTCTTTAGAGAACCAATTTGGTTCCATTGATGTGAAAAGAATAGGTTGTTGTTGTTGATATGCTTTTTGAATTTTTTTGAATTGTTCCTGATCGGAACTTTTATCTAGGCTATATTTACTCAAATCGTCTCTATCTAATTCATCATTCGTTTGTTGCATAACACCATTTCTGTTATCAGTACCTTGAATTGTCCAATCTACAGATTTACCAAAATCTTTATCATCTTTTAAATCTTTAATTGAATCAATGTTCTGAACATATTTAGGTACTGCTAATCCAACATTAACATGATCAATTAAATGTTTCTCATCATATAAAGTAAGTGTATCTTTAAATTTATCATAATATCTTTTATCTGTTTCTGGAAAAATACCTGAAGCATGAAATGCATCATCACTTGCAGACACTGTTGCATATAATGGTCCACTTGCTGGCACAGGTGTAGTTGTAACATCATAACCAGCTTTCTTTAATACTTCCGCAATCACAAGTGAACGTGCAGTTGAATTATCACTTGCAATATAAGGGATTTCAATCGTTTTGTCTCCTAATTCGGTTTTACTTTGTGTAGAGGAGTTGGATTGACTATTCCCACAGGCACTTAAAACTATGGCTAGTGTGAGTGTGGCTAATAGTACTAAAAATTTTGATACGCGTGATTTAAGCATCAATATCTTTCGCCTCCCTGATCATCTTTTCTATTGTCTGTATGACTCGTTTGATATTTATCGTAAACATGTTGATTATGTTCGCGGGCATAAAGCATCAATGCTTTAAATAATACATCCTGCTCCGTATTATTATCAGTTAAATCTTTGTATAGGTGTGTGGTTTTATCAAAATAAGTTGTAGTGTCATGCTGTTCTTGTCGCTTAGAATGAACCGTTTCAGGTGTACCTTCTTCGGTATATAAAGCTTCGTAATCAACATCATCATATGCATTATAATTATTAGAATGGGTAGCATAGCTGCGATTTTGATGTTGATAAGATACATCTTGTGTATCAACGAATTCTCTATAACGAGGGGCCTCTGAATGTTTGTAATTAGAAGTAGAAGATTCATGATGTTCTTCTAATGCTTTACCTTCAACGTCAATTTTAGGTAATATAACACCTAACCATTTCGGTAAGTACCAAGATGCATTACCGAATAATTTAGTTAAAGCAGGAATTAATGTCATTCTGACAATAAAAGCATCAAATAATACACCAAATGCAAGAGAAAGACCCATTGATTTAATTGCAGTATCATCTTGGAAGATAAAGGCAATAAACACACTGAACATAATTAATGCAGCGGCAACGATAACTGGACCACTTTCTTTAATACCTACGCGAATAGAGTGATCATTATCTCCAGTTTTGCTGTATTCTTCATGAACACGTGTCATTAAGAATAATTCATAGTCAATGGCTAATCCGAATAATAAACCGATTGTAATAACAGGTAAAAAGGCAAGTAATGGACCTGTATTGTCTACACCAAATAGACTACTCATCACACCATCTTGCATGACTAAGGTTGTAAATCCAAGGGTTGCCATTAATGATAAGACAAATCCAAGTACTGCTTTTAATGGCACAAGGATAGATCTAAATACAATCATAAGTAAAATAAATGCTAGTATAACGATAACGCTAGCGAATACTGGGATAGCATCATTCAGTTTTTCTGACATATCGATATTAATGACGCTTTGACCAGAAATCTCAGTGTCATAATGATATTTATCTTCGGCATCTTTGTGATAATCTCTCAATTCATATACAAGATCTGTGGTAGATTTAGCGTTTGGACCTTCATTTGGAATAATCGTAAAGATAGCATAGTGATTATTACCATTCAATTGTGCTTTAGATACTGTATCTACATTATCTAAATCTTCTATATCTCTACGCATATTACTTAAATCATTTTCAATTGATGTTTTACTTCCACCATCTTTAGTATTCACTAACATTACAATTTGTCCGTTATAGCCTTCACCAAAATTATCTGAAATCAGTTGATACGCTTTATGCTCAGAAGAATCGTTTGGTTTAAGACTGTCATCAGGAATACCAAGACGCATGCCTGTGATTGGAATTATAGCTAGAATAAGAATCACTAAACTAATAATCGTTGCAAGCACAGGTTTACCTACAACGAATTTAGCCCATGGATGATGTTTAGGGTCTTTATTTTTAGTAGGCTTATTTTTAATTTTAATACTTTTATGGAAAATACTAATTAATGCAGGAAGTAATGTTAAGGCTGCTAAAACAGCGAATAACACACTAATAGCTGAAGCAAATCCCATAATTGCTAAGAAATCAATGCCTACTAGTGATAAACCACACACTGCCATCATTACTGTAATACCAGCAAAGATAACAGCACTACCTGCAGTACCTACTGCTTTACCAATTGCTTCTACCGTGGCAGTACCTGATTTTTTAATTTCTTTATATCTAAATAGAATAAATAAAGAATAGTCAATACCTACCGCTAAGCCAATCATTACAGCTAGTGTTAATGTGAAGTTTGGAATGTCAAACATAAATGTAAGTAATGAAATCATACCGACACTTGTTGCTAAACCAAGAATCGCACTAATAATTGGCATACCTGCTGCAATAAGAGAGCCAAATGTGATAAGTAAAATAATGAAAGCAACTACGATACCTACTATTTCAGAAACACCACCAGGTTCAGAGCCCATTGACATACCAGTTGTTTTTTCAATTTGAATGTTGTGATTATCTTTAATATCTTGAAGTGCTTTATTTACTATCTTTTTAGATGAATCTTGCATACTTGTTTGAGGGACAACATAGCTGATATTAGCAATAGCTGTATCGCCTTCACTATTGACCTGTCCCGACTCATATGGATTAGAAATGTTTTGTATATAATCATCATCTTGTTTAATATTATCTAAGGCATCCTCTATGTCTTTTTTCGTTGTTTTATCTTTCAATCCATCCTCTTTATTTGAATGAAAGACAATCTTCATGGACGCTTTTTCACTGTCTTGATGAAATTCTTTACTGATTTTATCATTCGTATCAATGGATTTTAATCCATTCATTTTGATATCACTATCAAATTTTGGTGAAGTAACTAATAGAGGCGCAATCACTACACCAAGTACGACTAACCATATAATAATACTTAGCCATTTATGCTTAGCGATAAATGTACCAAGTTTATATAATAGATTTGCCAATATAATACCTCCTTTTATTGTTAAAATAGCGTTATTAGACAATGTACGTTAATAGAACGTATTTTATAATTTAACAAGAGTTTGATTATATGTGTACCATTAAAAAATTTAAGACGTTGGAAAATGCAACATTTTATTAAAATTGTTGTTTTTTTATAGAAGAAGTGAGGAGGAGCATAAAAAAGAGAAGGATAACATTCATTTAAAATTCGTTATCCTTCTCTTTATGATATGTATAAATTTAAGCTACGAAATATCCGATAAGACAAATTGCACCAATGAGTACAAATAAAACGCCAGGTAAATATATTTTTTCTCTAAGATCAATATCTTGTCTATATACGACGAAGCTACTAATAGAGATGAGTATGATACCCACTACTAGTAAAATAATAGAAAGTATAAGCATCAACTCAGCCTCCTTCATATCAAAATTGATGAAAACGGTGTTCTCTTAATTTTATTATATTAGGAACAGACAAATTTTTATAGCAATTTATTAATATAATGTAAAAATGTTATCATTTTTATAGTTATTTATTAATAAAATTTATAAGAAATTTACATTTAATAAAATAATTAAAAGGAGTAGAAAATGAATTCTAAAAGAATTGTTTTCTACTCCTTTGGTTATATAAATGATCTTTGCATATCATTGACGTCTAAATACTTTCATTTTTTAAAGAATAGATTAATGTCATAAAGTTTTGAATAAGAGAAGTGAGATGATGATCTGCCCGGTAAACGATAGAGATATAGCTTGAAGGTGGGCCTTCTTTTAATGACTTACCAATAATATTAGGATGATGGAATAAGGTGCTTTGGCTTACAAGACTTAGATAATTAGAATCTTTAATAATGGTTAATATACTACTAATACTATTTGATTCCATATGAACATTTAAATCAATAAAATTGTTTTTTCGCCAATCATCAATACTTTCTCGTGTTGAACCACTACTATGAATAATGAAACGATACGCATTTAAATCTTCTAATGAAATATCTGTTTTTGAAGCCAAAGGATGTCTTTTATCCATTGCGATAACAAGTGGATTTTCTTGAAGACGTTTCACTTTCAATTCTTTTTCATTGAATCCTTTTTCTGAAATAACACCGATATCAATCTCTCTATCTTTTATTTTATTTAGTATTATAGGAGCAGTATCTACAATTAAATTAATATCAATATTTGGATAATCATGCATATATTTTTTTAAAGTGCTAGGAAGAATACTATAAATAGGTGCATGGCTTGCTCCAACGCGTAAAGTTCCACGTTTAGATTGTTTGAATTCTTCAATCATATTTGTTGTTTCATCAATTAAATTTAGCATTTTATTAGAATTACGATAAAGTAAGTCTCCAGCATCGGTTAAATTGAAACATTTTCCTTTTTTAAAATATAAAGGTATTCCAAGTTCGTTATTTAAATTTTTTAGATGAAATGTTACAGTTGGTTGCGTTATCCCCAGTTTTTCAGCAACAGCATTTTCATTCTGCAATTCAACAAAATTTTTAAAAATCATCATTTGTTTTGTATTCATAAATTAATTCCCCAAAATATATAAATTTTTTCTATTCTATTATTTATATTAAAGAAAGAATTTTGAGGTTACGTTAATAAATTGTTTAAAGTTAGTTAATGTTGATACATTATAATGGGATATACAGTATCATCAGTAGAGGATTGAATAAAAATTTTGTTACGCTCTCATGTATTAAATTAAAAATTGAGGGTAATAACAATGTTGCGTAACAAATCTTACAACATAAAGCATTTACATTTAAGGAGAGATTTACATGTCAGAAAGACTACTTGTGATTTCTGATATTCATGGACATCGAAAAGCCCTTTCCATACTTTTAAAACGAGCAAAATATAATCCCAAAAAAGATCAACTCGTACTTATGGGGGATTACGTAAATAATGGGCCGGATTCATTTGGAACATTAAAATTGGTTAAAAGGTTAAAACGACGTGGTGCGCTTACTTTAGCAGGTAATCATGAAATGCGCTGGTTAAATAGTAAAGATAAAAAGATTAAGCGTTGGCATCCGTTCTTACGTGAATTATCTGCTGTTGAAGTAATTGGTAATTATATTTTTGCACATGCAGGAATAGATACCAATAAACCTTTGAATAAGCAGATTAAAGAATATACTACTGGACATTATTCACATTCGCTTAATCGTCAGATTCCTAAAAATAAATATTTAGTTCATGGTCATGTACCGAATGATCGCTATGGATTAAAGAAAGACGAGATTTATAAAAATAAAAATGAATTATCTATAGATACAGGCGCAGGACACAATAAGTTTTTATCGCTGATTGATTTAACAGGTCAATATCAGTATTCAGTAGAGGTAGCGAATATTCGAAAAATGAATATAAAACGCTTAAAAATATAATAGTTAATGATGTTTAATCTTTGATTAAAACGAATAAATAAAAATATAATAAGACATTCAAGTTTTATGTAAAATGTTATATAATGAAATGGAATATCACTAAAAAAGGGTGGCATTAATGAATAAAAATACGCAAAACAAAAATCGTAAAATGTCGAAGCTAAGTTCGTATTTAAAAGTGTCATGTTCAGCTTTAATATTAAGTAGTTCACTTGTAGGTTACGGGTTTACGAAAGATGCATTTGCAGCAACACAAGATGCAGAAACAGCAACTTCTGAAACTTCAACACATGTTCAAAAAGATTTACAAGATGCAATTAATAAAGCGAAAGAAGACATTAAGCAACTAAAACATTTAAGTGCAGTTGAGTTAAAAAGTTATAAAGAAGATATTGAAAGTGCTAAAAATCAGACTGAAATTAAAAATATAATCAAAGAAGCGAAAAAAGAAAATAAAGCAACAGCACAAGAAAACACAACGGACGTTTCAAACAAGGATAATAGTACTGAATCATCTAGCACTCAAGATGCGTCAACAGAAGAAAAAGCTACAACAAGTCACGACACTTCTGCTGATGATACATCTAATATATCAAATGATTTAGATAACATCGTATCAGATTTAGATGCTCTATCTAATAAAGTTGATAGCGGTCAACAAAAAGATGCAACAACATCAAATGAATCTTCGTCTTCTGAATCAAATACTTCTGAAAACACAACTGATGAAGTAACGAAAGAGGAATCCACTACGGAAGAATCATCAAAAGAAGCACCAACAACTGAGGATCCTTCAAATCAACCAACCTCTTCTAAATCAGAAACTTCTATTGTTGATAAATTAGATAGTATTAAAAATGATATCGATAGTGCTAAAAAAGACATGGAAAGTTCAAAAGAAAACAATTCAAACCAATTACCAAGTGATGACAATAATACTGAAGAGGCGACAACTGAATCATCTAGCACTCAAGAAGCGCCAACAACAGAAGACACAACACATTCTAATTCAAACCATCATTTATTAGATGAATTAGCTAAATTAAACAATACGCATAAAGATCAAGACTTAGATACAGATGTACGACATCATCAATTTGATAAAGTGAATCACCAATTATCAGAAACTGAAAAAATTAATCAAGCTATTGCTAAAATTGAAAATAGTAAAGATGATGCCAGTCATTTATATATCAATCGTAAATTAGATCAATTATCTGATTTACGTGATAAAATTCAAAATCAAGCTGATTTAGCGAAAAAAGATAAACAAGTTATTGATAATGACATTGAAACTGTACGTAAAAATATAGAGAATAACCGTGATATTATTCTTAATCGTTTGCAACAAGCGTCTGACAAACAACATGCAGCTGAAGATATATTAAACAGCGTGTTTAGTAAAAATGAAGCACAACACATCTTGAAAAATATTAAAACAAAAGGGCAGTCTGATAAACAAATTGCAGATCAGATTATGAAACAAATTGATGGATTAACTTCAACAACGAGTGATGACATTTTAAAATCTATGTTAGAACAAGCTACTAATAAAGAGGATTTATTAAAAACAATTTTATCTACACGTTTAGGGCAAAATGAAGCGGCTACTATTGCGAAACGATTAGCCAATGACCATTTAACAAATTCACAAATTGTTGATCGCTTAAAACAAGCATTTAATCAACATGGTCTTGTGTCTAGTGATGATATTTTAAATGATATTTTAGATAAAACGTCTAATCGTAAACAAGCTATTGAAACAATGTTAGCAACAAAATTAAACCAAGCAAAAGCGAAGGTTTTAGCTGATATTATTTCAAGAGTACAATCTGACAAAGCGAATGCTTTGGATTTAGTGAAAAGTACAATTAATGGTAAAGCAAATGACTTATTACAACTTCAAAATAGCTTAGGTCAAGCCAAAAATAGATTAAATTATATTCTTGATCCAATTGTAAATCGCCCATCATTATTAGATCGTATTACGGGTAACACAAGTGGTTCAAATCTCGGTTCAAGTCTATTAGGTAATCTTCCTTCAGGTAGTAGTTTGCTTGATGGATTAACAAATGGAAATAGCTTACTTGATGGTATAAGTGATATTCCTGATCCAACACAAGGTTTATCATTAGGTCATTTAGGCGATGATGGTTTACTTAGCGGTTTATTTAATAGTGATGGAAATTTATCATTACCTGCAACAGGTGAAGCTATTAAGAAAAACTGGATTCCGATTGCAGCAGTGATTGCTATTGCAGGTGGGGCACTTGTATGGTTCAGTCGTCGTAAACATCACCAATCTAATAACTAAACCAAATAAATAGGAGTAAATAATTAATGCCATTGAACATTAATTATTTACTCTATTTTTATATATTGAGTTGTTGCACTAAAATGGACAACTCAACATATGTAAAAGATGTATCCAAAGTATGAATAGTAATCAATTTACTTTACATCATCATTGAATGTCATATGCATTAGACATAAACTTAAAGTGTGAAAAAACAATTTTAAAATGACTCAATTGTAATTATGACGTAGTACATATTGAAGTGATTAAGATTAAAGGGGTGGGGAGCATGGAACACGGTGAAGGTGTATCTCATACAGTATCTGATAACAAAGAGAAAAAACGGTTTCGATTAAAAATGCCTGGTGCATTTACAATATTATTTATTTTAACCATTATTGCAGTGTTAGCAACTTGGATTGTGCCAGCAGGTGCGTATTCTAAGCTTTCTTATAATGCAGGAGCGCATGAATTTAAGATTGTCGATGCACATAATAAAACAACGACAGTCCCAGGGACACAAAATCAACTTGATAAATTAGGTGTCAAAATTGATGTGAACCAATTTAAATCAGGTGCTATCAATAAACCGATATCGATTCCTGGAACTTACGAGCGCTTGAAACAAAAGCCAGCGGGTCCCGATCAAATTACGACAAGTATGGTAAATGGAACGATTGAAGCTGTCGATGTCATGGTATTTATTCTTGTGCTTGGTGGTTTAATAGGCGTCGTACAAACGAGTGGTGCTTTTGAATCGGGATTATTAGCATTAACTAAAAAAACGAAAGGGCATGAATTTTTACTGGTCTTTATGGTATCTATCTTAATGATTTTAGGTGGAACGTTATGTGGCATTGAAGAAGAAGCGGTCGCTTTCTATCCAGTTCTGGTACCTATTTTTATAGCGATGGGCTATGATTCTATTATATGTGTAGGATCTATTTTTCTGGCGAGTTCTATTGGGAGTACGTTTTCAACCGTTAACCCTTTTTCAGTAGTCATTGCCTCTAATGCTGCAGGAACAACATTTGTAGATGGATTATATTGGCGTATTGCTGGACTTATTGTAGCAACCATCTTTACGATAGGATATTTATATTGGTATGCAAAACGCATTAAAAAAAATCCGAAACGATCATACACTTATGATGATAAAGTGAAGTTTGAAAGACAATGGTCAGTGATTAAGAATAATGGTGAAGACAGTATCTTTACCTTACGTGAAAAAATTATTTTAATACTCTTTATCTTGCCATTCCCAATTATGATTTGGGGCGTCATGACTCAGGGATGGTGGTTCCCGATTATGGCGTCTATGTTTTTAGCCTTTACCATTGTGATTATGCTTATTGTCGCATTAGGTAAGAATGGATTAGGTGAGAAAAAAGTGGTCGATGCATTTGTTAATGGTGCATCAAGCTTAGTAGGCGTATCATTAATCATTGGTCTTGCACGTGGTATTAATAGGATTATGAATGATGGACTGATTTCAGATACAGTGTTAAATTTTTCATCATCACTTGTAAAACATGTGAATGGACCACTGTTTATTCTTGTATTATTGATTATCTTTTTCTTCCTAGGATTTATTATTCCTTCATCATCAGGATTGGCTGTACTTGCCATGCCAATATTTGCACCACTTGCTGATACAGTAGGTATTCCTCGATTTGTGATTGTTACAGCGTATCAATTTGGACAATATGCGATGCTATTTTTAGCACCAACAGGATTGATTATGGCTACATTACAAATGTTGGATATGAAATATTCACATTGGTTTAAATTTGTATGGCCAATTGTCGTTTTTGTATTTATCTTTGGCGGTGGCTTATTAGTTACCCAAGTATTAGTATATTCATAATAAAAAAGAGTCCGGGACATAAAGTA
>NZ_KV792053.1:0-87778 GCF_001808085.1 Staphylococcus sp. HMSC14C01 | reverse complement strand
TTGTTAGGAATTATGTCCCAGCCTCTTTTTATGTTTATAGAAAAATTGAAATAAGAATAGTCAAAATGAAGTAAAATGCACATAGTATTAGAGCAGGTAGTAACCATGTTGAAATGGTATAATGCTCTTTTTTTACTTGTTTTGGATTGAAAAAGTCATCGTTCTCTAAAGTTTTTTTCTTAGAGCGAGAAGCGAGTTGATAACGCATGCGTCTAAAACCAAAACTTGTAGCATCAAATATACCTTCTTGTACAAGGAGAATTAAAAATAACAATATAAATAATACAAGTGATATATAAAATAAGATATTAATAAATGAGACAAACGAATGTTGAGTTACGAACATCCAAAGTAAAAAAGTACATATGAGTGGCAAAAAGAGCCATATAAACCAAGTTTTAATATTGTTCATGTATACCTCCGACTTTTTTATCTATATAGTCTAATTTACTGTAAACTTACTATAAATAAAATCTAAAATTTATATTCTTTTAAATAATATATATAAAAATTACACTTATATTAAGAAAATGTAAAATTATATTGCAATTTTATGAAAATAGTATATATAATATGTATAAATATTTCTGAAAATTTTGAAGGGAATGTTAATTTTGAATATTTAGTAAAGGGGGACTATATGATGACGCGATATATATTAAAACGTTTGGGATATATGGTTTTATCGTTATTTATTATCATCACAATTACATTTTTCTTAATGAAAATGATGCCTGGATCACCATTTAATGATGCTAAATTAAGTGCTGAACAAAAAGCAATTTTAAACGAAAAATATGGATTAAATGATCCAGTAGCAGTGCAATATCTTCATTATTTAAAAAATGTAGTAACTGGAGATTTTGGCTATTCGTTCCAATATCATAATCAACCAGTTTGGTCATTAATTAAACCGAGATTGATTCCTTCTATGGAAATGGGTATTACTGCAATGATTATTGGAGTGATTTTAGGTTTAATTTTAGGCGTAGCTGCTGCTACGAAACAAAACACTTGGGTAGACTATACAACTACTGTTATTTCAGTTATAGCAGTATCAGTACCTTCATTCGTCTTAGCAGTACTATTACAATACGTTTTTGCAGTACGTTTAAGATGGTTTCCAGTGGCAGGATGGGAAGGATTTTCAACAGCAGTATTGCCTTCCTTAGCATTATCAGCAAGTGTAATGGCCACAGTAGCTCGTTATATTCGAGCTGAAATGATAGAGGTACTAAGTTCTGATTACATATTATTAGCAAGAGCTAAAGGTAACTCGCCGATAAGAGTCCTTTTTGGACATGCATTAAGAAATGCATTAATTCCTATTATTACAATTATTGTTCCAATGTTAGCCGGTATTTTAACAGGGACTTTAACTATTGAAAATATCTTTGGTGTACCTGGTTTAGGGGACCAATTCGTTAGATCGATTACAACAAATGATTTCTCAGTTATTATGGCTACTACAATTTTATTTAGTACATTATTTATCGTTTCAATTTTTATCGTAGATATTCTTTATGGTGTAATTGATCCAAGAATCCGTGTACAAGGAGGTAAAAAATAATGCCTGAAAATTTTAATAAACCATTTGATGACCATTCAAATGCAGCGATGTCACATACCTCTGAGGGAGCGGTTGGGACGGATTTTGTTATTAGAGAACTCGATTTAAATAAAGAACCAGAAATACAACGTGAAAGTAAAAACTTCTGGCAAGATGCTTGGACACAGTTGAAAAGAAATAAACTAGCTATTGTCGGTTTGATTGGACTCATTTTAATTGTCATTCTTGCATTTTTAGGACCAGCATTTAGTAAACATGATTATGCTGAACAAGATGTTACTAGACGAAATTTACCTGCTAAAATTCCAGTACTAGATCAAGTACACTTTTTACCTTTTGATGGAACAGGGGCAGATGGTAAGAGCGCTTATAAAGAAGCGGGCGTGAAAGAAAATTTTTGGTTTGGTACAGACCAATTAGGTCGTGATCTTTGGACTAGAACATGGAAAGGTGCTCAAATTTCATTATTTATTGGCATTGTAGCTGCTGCACTAGATATCTTTATAGGAGTCGTTTATGGTGCTATTTCAGGATTTTTTGGGGGACGTGTTGATAATGTGATGCAACGTATTTTAGAAATTATAGCATCTATTCCTAATCTTATTATTGTTATTTTATTTGTATTGATATTTGAACCATCTATTTGGACGATTATTTTAGCTATGTCTATCACTGGATGGCTAGGTATGAGTAGAGTAGTGCGTGGTGAATTTTTAAAACTAAAAAGTCAAGAATTTGTAATGGCTTCAAGAACATTAGGGGCTTCAAAATTTAAATTAATTTTTAAACATATTTTACCGAATACACTAGGTGCCATTGTAGTAACATCTATGTTTACTGTACCAAGTGCAATTTTCTTCGAAGCATTTTTAAGCTTTATTGGTATAGGGGTACCTGCACCGAAAACATCACTTGGTTCACTCGTAAATGATGGACGAGCAATGTTGTTAATACACCCACACGAATTATTTATTCCAGCTACAGTATTAAGTTTATTAATTTTATTCTTTTACTTATTTAGTGACGGATTACGCGATGCATTTGATCCAAAAATGCGTAAATAACAAAGGAGGCAAAATCTATGTCAGAAAGAGTGTTAGAAGTCAACAACTTGCATGTTTCCTTTGATATTACTGCCGGGGAAGTGCAAGCGGTTAGAGGAGTAGATTTCTTTTTAAATAAAGGGGAAACATTAGCGATTGTCGGAGAATCAGGTTCTGGCAAATCTGTAACAACAAAAGCAATTACAAAATTGTTCCAGGGGGATACAGGGAGAATTAAAAAAGGGACAATTAATTTTTTAGGGGAAGATTTAGCAATTAAATCTGAAAAAGAATTAAACAAACTTCGTGGTAAAGATATTTCTATGATATTTCAAGACCCTATGACGTCATTAAATCCTACGATGCAAATTGGTAAGCAAGTTATGGAACCTTTAATAAAACATCGTCATTATAGTAAATCTGAAGCAAAAAAACGTGCACTTGAGATTTTAAATTTAGTAGGACTGCCTAATGCAGAAAAAAGATTTAAAGCATATCCTCATCAATTCTCTGGGGGTCAACGTCAAAGAATTGTTATTGCAACTGCATTGGCGTGCGAACCTAAAATTTTAATTGCAGATGAACCAACGACAGCACTTGATGTAACAATGCAAGCACAGATTTTAGATTTAATGAAAGAATTACAACAAAAAATTGAAACATCTATTATTTTTATTACACATGACTTAGGGGTAGTAGCAAATGTGGCTGATAGAGTGGCTGTTATGTATGGAGGGCAAATGATTGAGACTGGAAATGTCGATGAAATCTTCTATGATCCAAAACATCCATATACATGGGGATTATTATCTTCAATGCCTGATTTAACGACAAGTAACGAGACAGAGTTAATTGCAATTCCAGGTACTCCGCCTGATTTATTACATCCACCAAAGGGTGATGCATTTGCAAGACGTAGTCAATATGCACTAGACATTGACTTTAAAGAAGTTCCACCATGGTTTAAAATATCACCTACTCATTATGTAAAATCATGGTTATTAGACGAACGCGCTCCAAAAGTTGAACCGCCAGAGATGGTACAAAAGAGACAACGTCAAATGCCTAATAATTACGACAAGCCACGTCGAGTAGAAAGGGTGTCGTTCGATGGAGAAGAATAAAGAAATATTATTAGAAATTAAAAACTTAAAGCAGTATTTTAATGAAGGTAAACGTAATGAAGTTAGAGCAATCGAAGATATTTCATTTAATATTTATAAAGGGGAAACATTGGGATTAGTAGGAGAATCTGGATGTGGAAAGTCTACAACTGGAAAAGCCATTATTAAATTAAATGATATTACTGATGGTGAAATTCTTTATGAAGGACAAGATATTCAGAAGATTGCTAAAAGAAAAGATTTATTAAAATTTAATAAGAAAATTCAAATGATTTTTCAAGATCCATATGCTTCTTTAAATCCACGTCTAAAAGTCATGGATATTGTAGCAGAAGGTATTGATATTCATAAGTTAGCAAGTGATAAAAAAGATCGTAAACGTCGAGTATATGATTTGCTAGAAACAGTAGGTTTAAGTAAAGAACATGCGAACCGTTATCCACACGAGTTCTCTGGTGGACAACGTCAACGTATAGGAATTGCTCGTGCTTTAGCTGTAGAACCTGAGTTTATTATTGCAGATGAGCCAATTTCTGCATTAGATGTTTCTATTCAAGCTCAAGTAGTGAATTTAATGCTGAAATTACAAAAAGAACGAGGTATTACTTTCTTATTTATTGCCCATGATTTATCAATGGTCAAATATATTTCTGATCGTATAGCAGTAATGCATTTTGGAAAAATTGTAGAATTAGGATCGTCTGACGAAATTTATTATCATCCTTTACATGATTATACTAAATCACTATTATCTGCTATCCCTCAACCTGATCCTGATAGTGAAAGAACAAGAAAACGAATTGTGTATGAAGAAGATGAATCTAAAAATGCAGAACGTAGACTGCAAGAAATTAGACCTAATCATTACGTTTTTGTAACAGATGAAGAAGCAGTACGTTTAAAAGAACAAGATCAAACTCATCTTCAACATAATTAAGTCTGAGGAAGGGAGGACAAGAATGTGAAGAAAAAATATAAATATTTAACGCTATTAGTTATTTTCACTTTAATACTATCAGCGTGTAGTAACAAAAAAAGTTTATATTCTGATGAAGGACAGGTATTCAGAAAAATAATTACTCAAGATATAACTACTTTAGATACAGCTCTTATTACAGATGCTGTTTCTAGCGATGTTGCTGGTCAAACTTTCGAAGGATTATATTCAATAGATAAAAATGACAAAGTAACTTTAGGTGTAGCAAAAGAAACACCACAAAAAAGTAATGGTGGTAAAACGCTGACTATCAATTTAAGAAAAGATGCAAAATGGTCAAACGGAGATCCTGTAACAGCGCATGACTTTGTTTATGCATGGAGAAAAGTTGTAGATCCAAAAACCGCCTCTGAATTTGCATATATAATGAGTGATATAAAAAATGCAGATTTAGTTAATACTGGAAAAAAACCAGTAAATTCTTTAGGAATCAAAGCGTTAAATAAATATAAACTTCAAATTGATTTAGAAAGACCAGTACCGTACATAAATGAATTACTTGCTTTAAGTACGTTTTATCCACAAGATGCTAAAATTGCCAAAAAATATGATAAAAAATATGGAACGAATGCTGAAAGAGCAGTTTATAATGGGCCATTCAAAGTTATCAATTGGCAGGTAGAAGATAAAATACAATTGGTTAAAAATAATCAATATTGGGATAAGAAAAATGTCAAATTAGATAAAGTAAATTATAAAGTTTTAAAAGATCAACAAGCTGGCGCTTCTTTATATGATACTAATTCAATCGATGATACAATCATCACTTCTGAACAAGTAGATAAATATAAAGGCAGTCAAGAATTAAACTATCGTTTAACTGCTGCTACTTTTTATATTAAAATGAATGAAAAAACAGTGCCTGAATTTAAAAATAAAAATTTGAGATTAGCTATTGCACAAGCTATCAATAAAAAAGGGTATGTAAAAACTGTTTTAAATGATGGGTCTCTTGCTTCAAATAATTTCACGGGAATAGGTACAGCGAAGACGCCTGACGGTAAAGACTTCGCAAGTACAGTTGAGTCTCCTTTAAAATATAATCCTAAGGTAGCAAAACAAAATTGGGAAAAGGCAAAAAAAGAATTAGGTAAAAAAGAGTTTGCATTTACAATGAATACGCAAGATACACCAGCTGCTAAAATAGCTGCAGAGTATATTAAATCTCAAATTGAATCAAACTTACCAGGCGTTACATTAAAAATTAAACAAATGCCATTTAAACAAAAAACCACTTTAGAATTAGCTAATAATTACGAAGCGACTTATTCAGGTTGGAGTCCAGATTATCCTGATCCAACAGCATTTTTAGAAACAATGACTAAGGATAATGCTCAAAATAATACTGATTGGGATAACAAAGAATATAACAGGCTTTTAAAAGAATCAAATAGTTCATTGTTACGTGAAACAGAAAAAAGAAATGAAGCGCTACAACGTGCGGAAAGTATCTTACTTCATGATGCACCAGTAGCTCCTGTTTATCAAAAAGGTGAAGCACACTTAACTAATCCACAGGTCAAAGGATTACAGTATCATAAAATTGGTCCAGATACTACACTGAAACATGTATATATCGATAAATCAATTGATCGTGAAACAGGAAAAAAGAAAGATAACTAAAATAAGACCACGAGTATTTTACTTATACTCGTGGTCTTATTTATAATGATTTATCTCTTACGTCCTAAGCCCATTGCACGTTCCATTTTTTTCAGTGTTTTAAAAGAAGCTTTTTGAGCTTTGTCACGCCCTTGATCTAAGATGTCATCCAATCTATCTGAATTATAAAATTCGTTATATTTTTCTTGGAAATGTACTAAAAAGTCTTTAACTACTTCTGATAAGTCTGTTTTGAATGTTCCGTATCCTTCATTCTCGTATTGTGTTTCAAGCTCTTTAATAGATTTATTAGTTAAACTTGAATAAATTGTAAGTAGGTTAGAAATTCCTGGTTTATTGTCTTTATCAAACTTGATAATACCATCTGAATCAGTTACAGCGCTTTTAATTTTTTTCGCTGCAACATTTGGTTCGTCTAGTAATGAGATAAAGTTTTTTTGATTATCATCACTTTTACTCATTTTCTTTGTTGGATCCTGTAAACTCATTACACGTCCACCAACTTTTGGCATACGAATTTCTGGTTTAACTAATATATCGTTATAACGACTATTAAAACGTTCTACTAAATTTCTAGTAAGTTCCATATGTTGTTTTTGGTCTTCACCTACGGGCACAATATTTGTATTATAAATAACAATATCAGCTGCCATTAAAGGTGGATAAGTTAATAAACCAGCTGGAATACCATCTGTACGTTTTTGCGCTTTATCTTTATATTGCGTCATACGTTCAAGCTCGCCAACACTTGAAATGGTTGTTAACATCCAACCGGCTTGAACATGTGCTGGAACTTCTGATTGAATAAATAATGTTGATTTATCTGGATCAATACCTGAAGCTAAATAAATTGCTGCTAACTGACGAATTTGTTTACGCAATTTGATTTTATCTTGTGGGACAGTAATCGCATGTTGGTCTACAATACAAAAGTAACAGTTGTAATCGTTCTGTACGTCTGAAAATTGTTTTAATGCACCAATATAGTTACCTAATGTAGGTATCCCACTTGGCTGTATTCCTGAAAATAATGTCTCCATATAGATGCCTACTTTCTTTAAAAATAATTCATTTTAACTAGATTATAACAGTATTTTTTTAAATTGTAAGTTATGTTATAATAGAGATACACATAAGAAATTAGATTTTGTAGAGAAATTTTTAGAAAATTTGAAATTTCTCAGAAAAATTAGGATTTTCTCATTTAATTTTAATGTTAGCATATTATACTTATAATATAAGCTTAAGACAAATTAGCATAATTATTAATATAATGAATAATATTTATTCAATAGGAGAGTGAGATGTATGGTAACATTATTTACATCACCAAGTTGCACATCTTGCCGTAAAGCGAAAGCATGGTTACAAGAACATGACATTCCGTATACGGAGCGTAACATTTTTTCTGAACATTTAACAATTGATGAAATTAAACAAATTTTAAAAATGACTGAAGATGGAACAGATGAAATTATTTCAACTCGTTCTAAAACTTATCAAAAATTAAACGTAGATATTGATTCTTTACCATTGCAAGATTTGTATACAATTATTCAAGATAATCCTGGACTATTACGTCGTCCAATTATTTTAGACGAAAAACGCTTGCAAGTTGGATATAACGAAGATGAAATCAGACGTTTCTTACCTAGAAAGGTTCGTACTTTCCAATTACAAGAAGCTCAACGTTTAGTCGACTAATATTTAAAATTTAACAACATATTATTTAACAGCACTGGCTTAGCTATAGTGCTGTTTTTTATAATAAAAAAAGGGAATATAATATGATATAGTGTCCTATTTAAAATAGTGAAATTTAATCAAACAAATAAATTGTAATTTAACTTACGTTCTAATACAATATGGTTACTATTCATCGACTGTAAGGAGTGAGATGATATGAGAATAGAACGCGTTGACGACACAACTGTGAAATTATTTATCACTTATGGTGATATTGAAGCAAGAGGATTTAGTCGTGAAGATTTATGGACAAATCGTAAGCGTGGTGAAGAATTCTTTTGGTCAATGATGGACGAGATTAATGAAGAAGAAGATTTTGTAGTCGAAGGACCTCTTTGGATTCAAGTACATGCATTTGAAAAAGGCGTGGAAGTTACAATCTCTAAATCTAAAAATGAAGAAGCAATGAACATGTCAGATAATCATGCAAATGAACAATTTGAGGAACAAGTGAATGAATTGCTAGCTAATACATTAGAACAAGAAGAAAGTATTGAAGATTTATTTGAACAACGTGCACAACAAAAACAAGCACATAAATCTAAACGTAAATCATCACAACAACGTTCTAGTTTAAGAACAATTATTGTGAAATTCGAAGACTTAGAAGAAGTCATTCATTACGCTTATCATCATAATCTATCTACAGATGAGTTTGAAGATTTATTGTATATGAGTGATTCACATTACTACTATGCAATTCACTTCGATAGTACTGTTAGCCAAGAGACAATTAATGATAGCTATAGTCAATTACTTGAATTCGCTTATCCTAGTGATAAGACAGAAGTGTATTTAAATGATTATGCTAAAATTATTATGAGTCATAATGTTACTTCACAAGTACGTCGTTATTTTACTGATTCAGTAGAATAATATATAACGATTAATCGAGAGTAGAGAAGAAATTTAAAATGAATTTCTTTTCTACTCTCTTTTTTTAAAGTAAATGAATCACCTTAAACGTTTAATAGTATGAGGTGAATGCATGTTAGTAGCGATTAATCGTAATAATGAAACTGTATATGCTCATCAAGCTATCATTACTGAAGAATACCGATGTCCATATTGCAAAGAAAAACTTCTTTTAAAAAAAGGGTTAAAAAAGATTCCGCATTTTGCTCATGTTTCTCAAACTAAAAGAAGATGTATGAAAAATGAAACAGAAAAACATTACTACGTTAAATTTTTTATTGCTCAACGTCTAAAACAATATCACTTTAATGTTGAAATAGAGCCTTATTTTTCTGAAATTATGCAGTATCCTGATATTCTTGTGAATGCAAAAGTAGCTATAGAAGTTCAATTTTCAAGAATAAGTATAAAAGAGGTCAAATCTCGATCAAGAGGACTTGAACAAATTGGAGTAGCAGTTATTTGGATTATCGAACAAGTACAATATCATAAGGGTTATTTATACTTGAACACATTTCAAGCTTATTTCATTAATCCGATTGATAGAACGCTATATAGTTGGGAGCATGAAAAACAACTTATAGTAAAATATGTCAATATACAACATATTGGTGGCCGAAAATTTATTGCGCATAGACGAATGATTCAAATTTCTGAATTGTTATCATTCAATGAACAAAAGAATGAGTCATATTGTTATAAATTGTCAAATAGACATATCAGTCGTTATATTTTTAATTGTAGAAAAAAACGTTCAGTGCTAGAACCGTCTTTAAGTGCTATGTATCAATTACAAATAACTGACGATGAGGTATGTAGAGATACAGGTTATATTTTTTCGTATCAAATTTTTATTGAAAATCATCCAGTACAATGGCAACTCAAGCTGAAGTTGTTGTTAAAACATAATCTTCCCAAGCAGTATTTAATGTCGTATTTGAAATTCAGACAATTTTATCTACTGGATATTAATAAAGAAGAAATTACTTTAAAGTTAATAGATGATTATATTCAACAAATAAGCGGGAGTTTAAACGTGCAAAATAAATAAAAGAATGAGAAAATTATAACATTAATTCATTTAGGAGGTACATGTATGAGTCAACAACTTACTAGAGAAGAGCAAGAACGAAAATATCCAAATGAAACTTGGGATTTAACAACTATTTTTGAAAGCGATGAAGCTTTTGAAAAGGCATTAAAAGAGGTAGAGAGCTATCTAGGTAAAGAAGAACAATTTAAAGGACATCTAGGAGATAGTGCTAAAACTTTATATAATGCTTTAGCTTTAGAAGATGAGATTGGAACACAATTAGAAAAGGTATATGTTTATGCACATCTAAAACAAGACCAAGATACATCTAACGATAAATATACTGGTTTTGAATCTCGTGCGCATCAACTCATCATAAAAATTAGCTCAGCATGGAGTTTCTTAGTTCCAGAGATTTTGCAAATTGATGAAGAGAAATTAGAATCTTTTATTAAGAGTAACGATGATTTAAAACGTTATGCATTTGACTTGAAATTAATTAATGAAAAACGTCCGCATATTTTAGATGCTGATAAAGAAAAATTATTAACCCAAGCGCAAGATGCATTATCAACTCCAGAAAATGTCTATGGTATGTTTAGTAACGCTGATTTAGAGTTTAAAGATGCAGTAGATAAAGATGGGAAAAAACATCCTTTAACACAAGGTACATTTATTAAATATTTAGAATCAGATGATCGTAAATTACGTCAGTCAGCTTACAACAACTTATATGAGGCGTATGGTGCATATAACAATACATTAGGTTCAACTTTAGCTGGTGAAGTTAAGAAAAATATTTTCAATGCGCGTGCGCATAACTATAAAACGGCACGTGAACGCGCTTTAAGTAATAATCATATTCCTGAAGAAGTATATGATAATTTAGTTGCAACAGTTCACAAATATCTTCCATTGTTGCATAAATACACTCAATTGAGAAAAGAACTTTTAGGTATTGATGATTTGAAAATGTATGACATCTATACTCCATTAGTTAAAGATGTTAAATTTGAAATGCCATATGACGAAGCTAAAGAATGGATGCTAAAAGCCCTAGAACCAATGGGAAAAGAATATTTAGATGTAGTGAAAGAAGGTTTAAATCATCGTTGGGTAGATGTTTATGAGAATAAAGGAAAACGCTCAGGTGGTTATTCTTCAGGCGCACATTTAACTAATCCATTTATTTTATTAAATTGGTCTGATACTATCTCTGATTTATATACACTTGTTCATGAATTTGGACATTCTGCACATAGTTACTTTAGTCGTAAAAATCAACCATCAAACTCTAGTGATTATTCTATCTTTGTAGCTGAAGTTGCTTCAACATGTAATGAAGCTCTACTAAGTGATTATATGGATAAACATTTAGATGATGATCGACGTTTATTATTACTAAACCAAGAACTTGAGCGTTTCAGAGCAACATTATTCCGTCAAACTATGTTTGCTGAATTTGAACACAAAATTCATCAAATTGAGGAAGCGGGAGAACCATTAACTTCAACTCGTATGAATGAAGAGTATGCTAAATTAAATAGACTATACTTCGGTGATGTAGTAGAAACAGATGATCATATTAGTAAAGAGTGGTCTCGTATTCCACACTTCTATATGAATTATTATGTATATCAATATGCAACTGGATACAGTGCAGCTCAAAGTTTAAGTCATCAAATTTTAACAGAAGGACAGCCTGCTGTTGAAAGATATATAAATGAATTCTTGAAAAAAGGTAGTTCTAATTACCCAATTGAAATTCTTAAGAATGCGGGTGTAGATATGACTACACCAGAACCTATAGAGCAAGCGTGTGAAGTTTTTGAACAAAAATTAAAAGCATTTGAAAAATTAATGAAGCACTAAAAAGAGTGTATTCGTTTTCAATGTGTCTAATTTGTGACATTTAGGGTGGAAATGTAGTTTAATATTGAAACGACGTTTTGAGCGTGTTATATTATATACATGAAATTAATCACATAACAAACATACCCCTTTGTTTGAAGTGAAAAATTTCTCCCATCCCCTTTGTTTAGCGTCGTGTAATCAGACACGGCGTTTTTTTTATGCTTAATTATTAAATCAAGTTAATATAAAAAGAGCGATACACTTCATATAAGTGATCGCTCTTTGTTATTTCTTAGGCATTTTAGATTGCCAAAATTCGCCGTCAGGATAATTTAGTTTTTCAACTTTTTGTTGTAAAGCTAATTTTTTCAATTCTTTTACGAGTAATTTTTCCGGCCATTCATAAATAGTAAGCAATTCTTCCATCGTTACTAATTGTTTGGATTGAATATAAGTTTCGAGATTTGGAGGTAATTCTTTTTCGATAGGGCATCCCATTAATTCATTAATAATATAAGTATAAATATGATAAGGATAAAGGCCTTCGACTTTCAAACCTTCTTCATGTACATCTTCACTAAAAAATACAAGTGAAGGCGCTTGTTCAATTTCCATTTCTCTTGCAATATGCAAATCTATTTTCAAACTTTCGGTAAGTTTATTTTTTTGTAAGTCTTCTTTGAAAACATCATAATCTAAACCAGCATTTTTAATACAATTACAAATCATTTCTTCAGTGATAATATCTTTTTTCGGTATAATTTCGTTTTGCATTAAATGAATAAAACGTTCCGCTCTTAATCTACCTTGTAATTCAGCAGCTTTATATGCTAAAGCAATATTATCAAAATCTGAAGTACTTTGAGCTTGACATTTAGTCAAGACCTTTAATGAAGGATTCAAAATATGTCTGATTCGAATATATTGATTATACTCAATTCTTAATTTAGAAATAATTGCGGATAATTTAAAACAATCTTTATTAAAAGGATCAAAGAATGAATAAATTTCTATTTTATTTACAGGTGACAGATTAGTGTTTTCACGACTCGCATTATCTACAATTTTAAGTTCTTCAGCCATGTTTAACTCACCTTCAATTATATTTAGGAATTCACCATATGGTTAGCAGTTAAACGCAATCTTTCATACAAGTATTCGCCAACTCCTGCTGGAAATTGAGCTTTATTGATTGCTTTATACATATTTTCTAACCATGCATCTCTTTCATAAGTAGTAATTCTAAATTCCATATGTCTTTTTTTTAACATTGGGTGACCATGTTCTTGAGTGTATAAATCAGGACCTCCTAGAAATTGTGTTAAGAACTGCTTTTGCTTTCTACTTGTTTCTTTAAAATCTCCAGGAAATAAATGGTTGATTCTTTGATCATTCTCTACAAGAAAGTAGAAATAATCAATCATATCATACAAAGCTTTTTCTCCTATTACATCATAAGGTGTTGTAGCCATAGTATCACCAATTTCTATTAATATATTTCTAATATAACATGAATTTTTACATTTAAAAGTAATTTGACTTTTCACAAGTTTATCTCATATCTATCCTAATTGAGCTTGATATTCAAAAAAGCGTTGAACTTTATTTTTAGGGGGCTCATGAACTAGGTCAAATTGTTTTAATAAATTTTGAAATTTTTCAAAGCCTATTTGATAATCATTGACTTCAAATTCTAGTTCATAGTCTGTTTTATCAAAGTATTGACTTTTATCTAATACTAATAGTTCATTTTGAAATTCAACTTCTAATCTTTCAGTTGTCAATGCACCTAAAACACTTAATTCGTTTTCTTCAATATCAAATTCAGTAAGAATTTTTTGAATATCGTTAGGTAATGTTGATTTGACAATTGTTTGTCCAATATGAGGCTTAATATCGATTGGATGATTATATTCTATCAAGCCAACTTTAGCTGGTACTTTTAGTGTGATTTCAAATGTGTTTTGTTTAACACGTATTCTTAAAGCAGAACGATGATCACGTAGTTTGAAACTAGGTGATTCAATATAATAATTTGTTTGAGTGAATGGTGTGAGTTGTTTAAAGTAAGAATCTTTAATCGCGTTATATGTATTGAAATCAATTAATTGCTTAAATTCAATTTCATTATTAGTACTCATAATTACACCTCATTAGAAAATCTTTAGTATATTATTGTAGTTCATTATGACGGACATTTGTAAAAAATTAAAGTAATAACAATACTAAAAATAAAATATATGGAGCTAAATATTTAATCGTTTAGAGCATACTTGAACTATGGTACTCTAATGTGTGTTTGAAAGTTAAATTATGTTAAACTAATAAGGAATAATAAGGAGGAACAAGCATGCGTATATATGTAAATGAAATTAAAATCAAAGATGATAGCATTTATTGCTACTCAGAAGATCCAACTGATGGATTAGATGAAGTAGGACAAATGCTTGTAGATAGTGATAATTTTAGTTTTGCTTATTTATTAGATGATGGCTCGTCGTATTCATATTTGATTTTTGTACAAGAGACGTGGTCAATGTTACATAATAATAGAGATAAAAAAGTAATTATTAACGATGAATTAGAATTAGAACATTTTCAAGATGAATTAAGTTATATCCTAGAAAATGTTGAAGGAAATAATAACTATGGTAAGGAGTTTGTTTCAGCAGTTGAAGAAACTTTCGAACTAAAGTGAAACGGAGTGGAACCATATGAATCAATGGGAGCAATTTTTAACACCATATAAACAAGCAGTCGATGAATTAAAGGTGAAATTAAAAGGCTTACGTAAGCAATATGAAGTTGGAGACAACGCCTCACCCATTGAATTTGTAACTGGTCGTGTAAAGCCTATTACAAGTATCATTGATAAAGCGAATAAAAGGGGAATTCCTTTTGATCGATTACGTGAAGAAATGTACGACATAGCTGGTTTAAGGATGATGTGTCAATTCGTTGATGATATTGATGTAGTTGTTAACATGCTTAGACAACGACAAGATTTTAAAGTTGTAGAAGAAAGAGATTATATTAACAATACAAAACAAAGTGGTTATCGTTCATATCATGTAATTATCGAGTATCCAATTGAAACATTAAGTGGTCAAAAAATGATATTAGCTGAAATTCAAATTCGAACATTAGCAATGAATTTTTGGGCTACAATCGAACATACATTAAGATATAAATATGATGGAGATTATCCTGCTGAGATACAACATCGTCTAGAAAGAGCTGCTGAAGCGGCTTACTTATTAGATGAAGAGATGTCTGAAATTAAAGAGGAAATACAAGAAGCTCAAAAATATTATACTCAAAAACGTGCAAAAAAACATGACTGATGAGGTGTCAATACATGCGTTATACGATTTAATCTAAAGGTGACTCTAAATCAAACACGCTTAAACATAAAATGATGAATCAAATGAACTCTTTTCATATGATGGAGGATACAGAAAATCCAGAAATAGTAATATCTGTCGGTGGAGATGGAACACTTTTGCAAGCTTTTCATCAGTATAGTCATATGTTATCAAATGTAGCATTCGTTGGAGTACATACTGGTCATTTAGGTTTTTACGCAGACTGGTTACCTCATGAAGTTGAAAAATTGATTGATGAAATTCATCATTCTGAATTTCAAGTGATTGAATATCCATTACTTGAAATTATTGTTAAATATAACAACACTAAGAATGAAACACGCTATCTAGCACTCAATGAAGCAACTATGAAAACTGAAAATGGATCAACATTAGTAGCAGATGTCGCAATTAGAGGTAAACATTTTGAACGATTTAGAGGGGATGGTCTATGTATTTCTACACCTTCTGGGTCGACGGCTTATAATAAAGCACTAGGTGGTGCACTGATTCATCCTTCTCTTGAAGCCATACAAATTGCTGAAATTGCATCTATTAATAATAGAGTATTTAGAACGGTAGGTTCACCATTAGTATTACCTAAGCATCATACATGTTTGATTACACCTGTAAATCATAATACAATTAGAACAACAATTGACCATGTCAGTCTAAAACATAAAAATGTGAGCGACATTCAATTTAGAGTCGCAAATGAAAAAGTTCGTTTTGCTAGGTTTAGACCATTTCCTTTTTGGAAAAGAGTTCATGATTCGTTTATTGAAAGTGAAGATGATTGATGAAATTTGTATACCATATTCATAGCGAAGAAATGCTTAAGACATTTTTACAACGTCATAATTATTCAAAGAAAACAATTAGCGCCATTAAACGTGATGGCGCTTTAATTATTAATAGGCAACCTGTGACAGTTAGATATATGTTGAAAAAAGATGATCAACTTATTGTTAAACTGCCGGAAGAAGTTCCAAGTACATATCTTCGTCCTTCAAACAAACATATTGAAATATTATATGAAGATACATATTTAATTATCGTTTCAAAACCGGTGCATTTAAATTGTGCACCTTCAAGAGAACATCCTCATGATAGTTTAATTGAGCGCGTGATGTATTATTTAAATCATTCTACAAATAAAGTACAATATGTAGTACCTCATATTGTTACAAGATTAGATCGTAATACGACGGGCATCGTTATCTTTACTAAACATGGTCATATTCATCACCTTATGTCGACATTTGAAATAGATAAGCGATATATATGTGTGTGTTACGGTAAAACTAAAGAACAATCTATGATAGAGGCACCTATTGGTAGAAACAAAGATAGTATTATTACTCGGTGTATTACGCCATCTGGTAAACATGCAAAAACTGAATATAAAACGTTGAGTAGTCATCACAGTGCAAGTTTATGTGAAGTTAAATTACATACTGGACGAACACACCAAATTAGAGTTCATTTTAAGCATATTGGTCATCCACTTATTGGGGATGACTTATATGATGGTTTTCATCCTCGGATTCAAACACAATCTTTACAGTGTTATAAAGTAAAATTTAGACATCCAATATATAATAAAGAAATCGAGATTATTTTAGACTATAAAAACTTAGAAAAAATATATCAAAGTGTAAATTAAAATTAGGAGGTACATTTGATGTCATTAAATACAGAAACAACTGACATACAACATAATAAAGTATACAATCAAAAACTACTAGATGACAGTTTAAACCGCAATGATATAGATCAATTCAGAAAAGAATTTCTAACTATACATCAATATGAACAAAGTGAATATTTTGAAAATACAACGAATCAGAATAGACAAAGAATATTCGAATTTTTATCGCCTCAAGAAGTGAGTAGATTTTTTAATCAATTAGATATTGAGGGGAAAGAATATGAAATATTATTTGATTCAATGCATGCACATTATGCAAGTGAAGTATTAGAAAATATGTCTACAGATAACGCAGTTGATATTCTAAATGAATTATCTAACTCAAAAGTTGCCAGTTTATTAGCTTTGATGGATAACAGAGTCACAGATAAAATCAAAAAGTTATTACATTATGAAGAAGATACTGCTGGCGGTATCATGACTACTGAATATATTTCATTGGATATTGGTACATCTGTAAAAGAGGCACTCATGCTAGTTAAAAGTCAAGCACCTGACGCAGAAACGATATATGTGATTTATGTCGTTGATACTGCCGGTCAACTCGTAGGTGTTCTATCTTTGAAAGATTTAATTGTAGCAAATATTGATGCTCATGTTGAAGAAGTAATGATTCGACGTGTTGTAAGTGTAAATGTAGAAGAAGATCAAGAACGTGTTGCTCAAAAAATGAAAGATTATGACTTTATTGCTATGCCTGTGATCGACTATCAACATCATTTAGTAGGGATTATCACAATAGATGATATTTTAGATGTTGTAAATGAAGAAGCAGATGAAGATTATTCACGTTTAGCGGGGGTTTCTGATACTAAGTCTACTGATCAATCAGTATTTAAGAAAGCATTGAAGAGATTACCGTGGCTTATTATTTTAACATTTTTAGGTATGATAACAGCAACGATTCTGGGTGGTTTTGAAGATACCTTGTCGCAAGTTGCATTATTAGCAGCATTTATCCCTATTATAAGTGGGATGTCAGGAAATTCAGGAACACAATCATTAGCAGTGTCTGTTCGTAATATTTCTAATGGTGATATTAAAGAAAAAAGTAAACTTAAAATAGCTTTAAAAGAAGCAGGTAGTGGGTTAATCACTGGTTTTGTATGTGCAGTGATTTTATTCTTAATTATTGTCATTATTTATCGTCAACCATTCTTGGCACTGATTGTAGGTGCAAGTTTAACTATTGCCATGACAGTAGGTACGTTAGTAGGATCAATGATTCCAATCTTAATGAATAAAATTCATATCGATCCTGCTGTCGCAAGTGGACCATTTATTACAACTATCAATGATATTGTAAGTATGTTAATTTATTTTGGACTTGCAACAACATTTATGTCATATCTAACATAGGGGGATGAAATGGAATTTTTTTCTTTAGTCATAGTCGTCGTCGCAGCATTTCTTACACCGATTATTGTTAATCGATTAAACGTCACTTTTTTACCTGTTGTCGTAGCTGAAATATTAATGGGAATTATTATAGGAAACTCATTTTTAGGACTTGTCCACAAAGATGAAATGTTAAATATTCTGTCAACATTAGGTTTTATCTTTTTAATGTTTTTAAGTGGACTAGAAATTGATTTCAGCGCATTTAAAAAAGACACAAGAAAGAGACAGGGTATTGATAAAAATGAAAAGAATTTACCAAGTCATTTACAATTAGCACTTACAGTTTTTTCATTAATAATGGTACTTTCAATCATTTTAGCATTTGCATTTAAATGGTTAGGCTTTGTAGATGATGTATTATTAATGGTCATTATTATTTCAACTATTTCATTGGGTGTAGTTGTGCCAACACTTAAAGAAATGAATATCATGCGCACAACAATAGGACAATTTATATTATTAGTAGCAGTATTAGCAGATTTATTTACGATGGTTTTATTAACTATTTATGGTGGAATCAATGGTGAAGGCGGAGGGTCAATTTGGCTATCTGCAATTTTAATCGTGTTTACTGCAATATTTTATTTGTTAGGTTCTGTATTTAAACGGTTAAATTTTATGCAACGCTTAATGGGTGGTACAACACAAATTGGTATACGGGCCATTTTTGCATTAATCATTTTACTGGTTGCTCTTGCTGAGGGTGTTGGTGCTGAATATATATTAGGTGCTTTTTTAGTTGGTGTAGTTGTATCACTGTTAAAACCTGATGAAGAAATCATTCATACTTTAGATTCATTTGGATACGGATTCTTTATACCGATATTCTTTATTATGGTCGGTGTAGATTTAGATATACCATCTTTAATTAAAGAACCCTCTTTACTTATTATAATTCCGATACTTATATTGTCCTTTATCGTTTCTAAGTTGATTCCTGTCTTATTTATTCGAAGATGGTTTGATACTAAAACAACCATTGCATCAGCATTTTTATTAACATCAACACTTTCGCTTGTTATTGCTGCAGCAAAAATTGCTGAAGAATTAAAAGCAATTACTTCTGAAATGTCAGGAATATTAATATTAAGTGCAATTATTACATGTGTATTTGTACCTGTTGTATTTAAAAAATTATTCCCAATTCCAGATGAAGTGAACCGGAAAATTGATATTGCGTTAATTGGTAAAAATCAATTGACTATTCCAATTGTTCAAAATCTGACTTCACAGTTATATAATATAACGTTGTTTTACCGTAAAGATTTAGGTGATCAGCGTAATTTACCTGACAATGTGACTGTTATTGAAATTAGTGAATATGAAGAAAGTTTATTAGAGAGACTTGGCTTATTTAATCAAGATATTGTCGTATGTTCTGCTAATGATGATGGTTTAAATAAAATGATAGCAAAATTAGCTAAATCTCATGGTGTAAACAGAGTTATTTGTCGACTAGAAAATAGTGGTGATGATGAAGAGTTAAAAACAGATGGTATTGAAGTATTTAGTAATTTTATTAGTAATAAAATTTTCTTAAAAGGTTTAATTGAAACACCAAATATGCTAAATATTTTAAGTAACGTTGAAACTTCACTATATGAAATTGAAATGTTAAATTATAAATACGAAAATATTCTATTGCGTCATTTCCCATTTGGTGGGGACATCATATTTGTACGTATTGTTAGAAATAATGAATCCATTGTACCACATGGAGATACGCAACTTAGATATAAAGACCGTTTAATTGTAACAGGTTCTAAAGAATATGTAGATGAACTCAAATCTGAATTAGAATTTTATTATTAATCTATTTAAAAGAGAGGACAAAATAAAGGGTATCTTTGAAAAATAACATAAAAAGATACATTACTTTATGTACCTCTCTTTTTATTGAGATGATTTGAAAATTTATTATTACTTTATTAAATATTATTAACAATGGTAAAATATGTATGTTAAAAACGTTTATAATGAACGAATTAATATAAAGTAATATAAGGAGATAATTTATATGATTAATTTAGAAAATAAAACCTTTGTCATTATGGGTATCGCTAATAAACGTAGTATTGGTTTTGGCGTAGCTAAAGTATTAGACGAATTAGGTGCTCATCTCGTATTTACATATCGTAAAGAGCGCAGTAAAAAAGAATTAGAAAAATTATTAGACCAATTAAATCAAAAAGAGCATCATTTGTATCAAATAGATGTTCAAAAAGATGAAGATGTCATTAATGGCTTTGCGAAAATTGGTGAAGAAGTTGGAAACATTGATGGCGTCTATCATTCAATTGCATTTGCTAATATGGAAGATTTACGTGGTCGTTTTTCTGAAACATCTCGTGAAGGATTCCTACTTGCACAAGATATTAGTTCATATTCATTAACCATTGTAGCTCATGAAGCGAAAAAAATTATGCCGAATGGGGGTAGTATTGTAGCTACAACTTATTTAGGCGGAGAATTTGCAATTCAAAACTATAATGTGATGGGTGTTGCAAAAGCAAGTCTTGAAGCAAATGTTAAATATTTAGCATATGATTTAGGCCCAGATAATATTCGAGTCAATGCAATTTCTGCTGGACCAATTCGTACATTAAGTGCTAAAGGTGTAGGTGGTTTGAACTTAATTCTTAAAGAAGTTGAAGAACGTGCACCGTTAAGACGTAATGTAGATCAAGAAGAAGTGGGCAGAACTGCTGCTTATTTATTAAGTGATTTTTCAAGTGGTGTGACTGGAGAAAATATCCACGTAGATAGTGGTTTCCACGCAATTAAATAAGTTTAAATTGAAAAATAGATATAAGATATATGATAAATCCAAGAGTCTGAGACAATGAGTTGTCTTAGACTTTTTTAATAAATTGACAGTTGATGACTGAATTGAAAATGCATTTGTATCAAGCTTTATTCAATTTCAATTCCAAGGCTAGAACATAGAGACTTTTAATAAGAACATCTATATTCAACGCAAATTGGAGAGGCATAGGCATTGATGATGTAGAACGACGACTTAAAAATGAATTTTATCCCTCTTCTAGCTTTATATTATTTAATGTGATATGACATAAAAAAACTGCGAATAGAATATGTTCTATCCGCAGTAAGTAATTAAAAAGCTTAATCTTTAACATCGCTATTTGCTTTATCAATGATACGTTGACGATACTTAAATACATTTCTTGCTACTGTTTTTAATACTGCATAAAGTGGAACAGCAATTAAAATAAGTGTGAATCCTCCTAAATCACCCGCTGCTAAGATAACAACAATGATTGTAAGTGGATGAATACTTAATGATTTACCCATGACGTTAGGTGTGATGACATTACCTTCAAGTTGCTGTGCAATTAATGTAACAACACAAACCCAAATAAATGTTGATGGACCATCGATAATTCCTAATATTGCAGCAGGCGCAAATGATAACCATGGTCCTAAAAATGGGATTAAGTTTGCTACACCAGCGAATAATACAAGCAATGGAGTATAAGGTAACCCAATAAGGGTATAACCAATATAAAGAATAATACCTAAGATGAAACTAACAGTAACTTGACCTTGAATATACGATTTTAACGTATAATTTAAATCTTTAAGTAAATCAACAACAAAAACTTTACGTTCTCCTTTGAAAAATTTACCAATTGCTGGAATAAATTTTTCATGATCTTTTAACATATAAATCAAGAAGAACGGTACCATAATCAATAAGAAGATGGTTGAAATAAGAGATGTGATATAAGTGATTGAATTTGCTAATATACCAGTTAAACTATCACTGATTGATTTCATTGTTGAATTAATTTTCGCTGTTACATCACTTGGTAATTTATCCATTTGATTTAATGAGAAATTAACCACTTGCTCTGCATCACGTTGTAAAGTTGGTGTTGCTTTGATTAAATTATTAACATTAGAAATAATAATAGGCGCAATGAAAGCTACTACGATAGCGATAATAGCGATTAATACGATAAAGATAGTTAAAATACTTGCCCAACGTGGGAAACCCCATTTTTCCAAAAGTGTTTGAAAAGGTAAGCAGATATAAAATAAAAATCCACTTAACAAGAATGGAAGAAACACTGAACCAATAATAGTTGCTATAGGTGTAAATACACTATGCACTTCCATAAATAACTTTATAAGTACGAACAGGATGATTAAGAAAATCCCAGTTCGAAACCATACTTTATTAAGCATAGACTTACTTCCTCCTAAAGTAATGAATTCATTAGTAATAAGTATATCTTAAATAAGAGATGTTAAAAAGGAAAAGTTGATTAACTAAAAAAGAATTATATTATAATATTTAGTTGTATAAAAATAGATGAGCTTAATTAAACAATTCCTAATTTTCTTAAAAAAGTATATAAAATCTAAAATAAAAAAGCTTATTATAAACGTTTATATCACTGTCACTAATAAATAAAATTGATACAATATGAATATATATGAAGGAGAGAAGATAACATGGGAGAATTTAAAGCTGGAAAAATTAATAAATATATTTTGAGTAGTGACATTCTAGAAAGAGATATCACATTGTCGATTTATCTTCCAGAAGATTTTACTGAATTATTTAAGTCTCAGGTGATTATTTGTTTTGATGGATTGGATTTTTTCCGATTTGGAAGGATTCAGCGTGAATATGAACGTCTAAGAAAAGAGGAACATATTGAACGTGCTATTATTGTTGGATTTCATTATGAAGATGTTGAGAAACGTAGAGAAGAGTTTCATCCTCAAGGTAGTCGTAGTCAAAAGACGATTCAGTCAGTAGTTAAAGAGCTTTTACCTTTCATTGATCAAACGTTCCCTACATATAAGGTGGGAAATTCTAGATTATTAATAGGAGATAGTTTAGCTGGAAGTATTGCCTTTCTTACTTCATTGACTTATCCTTCAATATTTAGTCAAATAGCTATGTTTAGTCCGCACTCAGATCATACTGTTCTTGAAAAATTTGAGACATGTAAGCAACGTAATCGATTAACGATTTGGCATGCGATTGGTAAAGATGAAGTCGATTTTAAATTACCAACGACTGGTGAGCAAGCGGATTTTTTAACTCCAAATAGAAAGCTAGCAAACCTTATTGAACAAGATGAGCGTGTCACTTACGTATACAATGAATTTAATGGTAGTCATAATTGGAAATCATGGAAACCTATGCTCGGAGATATTCTCTATTATTTTTTAAATAATAATAAATAATAGTACATATTAATAGTTTACAAATCTTTTTTTTGAAAGCCTTTTCAAAAAATGTTGTATCTAATAACGTATTAAATAGAATTTTGATATAATAGAAGTATGTTAAACAAAGGAGGAATTTCAATGAAGATAGGATTAGCACTTATTCCGTCACAATCATTTCAAAATGAAGTAGATGGCTATCGTAAGCGTTATGATACTGAGTATGCACGTATTATGCCACATATTACGATTAAACCTCACTTTGAACTTAAAGAAACAGAATTAGATTCATTTAAAGACGAAGTTAAACAAACATTAGATGGATTTAAACCTGTAGAGGTCCACGTGACAAAAGCTTCAAGCTTTAAACCGACAAATAATGTTATTTATTTTAAAGTAGAAAAAACAGAAGAATTAGAAAATTTATTTAATACATTTAATACCGAATCATTTTATGGTAAAGCTGAACATCCATTCGTTCCTCATTTTACGATTGCTCAAGGCTTAACGAGTCAAGAATTTGAAGATATATTTGGTCAAGTGAAGCTTGCAGGGGTAGACCATAGAGAAACCATCGATGAACTTTCATTGTTACATTACAATGAAGATGAAGATAGATGGAACATTGTTGATAGTTTTAAACTAGCATAATATGTATATAAAAAAAGAAGTCAAAACATTTTAGTTTTGACTTCTTTTTTTAAGAATATTTTTGATGCTTTCTACTTTTGATAAAATAAATGCCATAAAAAATAGCGAGTAATAGAAAAATCAAAGCTGAGACATAGAATGTATTATTTAATCCATTTGAGAATTGAGCGATAAGGCCTCCGAAAAGAGGACCAATCATTGAACCAAAGCCTTGGACGCTATTAAATACACCCCAAGTTTCTTCTTGTTCAGATGGATCGATATGTCCAGCCATAAAAGTATTCCAAGCAGGTAATAAAATGCCATACATTAAACCTATAAAGGCGGCAACTATCCAAACAACAATAATATTGTTAACTAGTGAGAGACCAAAAATAAATAGCGTAAACAATATGAATCCTACAAAAATAACGGTATACATAAAGCCAGTGCTATTTTTATCGATCATTTTAGATAAAAATAACATTGATATTGCACAACCAATACCACCAATAGCGATAGCAGCAGTATATTCAATAGTTGTTACCCCCACAACTTTTGTAGCATACGTCGGCAATATTGGAAGCAAAGCTGATATTGAAGCACCTTGCAACAAAATACCTGGGAATAAAATCATATGACGTTTCATTACCTCTACGATTTGACCTAATTGTTCTTTCACAGGTTTAGTATTATAATTTGTGAGTTTTACATCTACAAAATAATAAAGTATCCATGCAATGATAACGACAAGAGACATCGCAAATGCAAATCGCGTTGGATGTATTTTGACTAGAACATTCATAAACGCCCAGCCTACAAGCAAACCTAATAACCATGAAAAGTATACATAACCCATTTGTTTGCCACGTTGACTTTCTTCCACACTAGATAACATGATTACCCATATTGGACTTACTGCAATCCCTAGCATAATTGCACTAATAATGATAATGATGGGATTAGCTGGAAAGAAAATAATTAGAAACAAGCTTAAAAAAGCTAATAAAAAACCTAAATTAAGGACGATTTTAGTCCCGAATTTCTTTAATAAAAATCCAATCACAAAGTTTGTAGCTGCATCTGAAATAAAATGAATAGATAGTGCTACTGAAGTCACAGCTACAGCGATAGAGGTTACAGTAGGTAAATAGTTAACATAACTTAATACATACATTCCTCTAGCAAATTCCATTAAAAATAAAATAACGAGCATTATTTTAAAGTTTTTACTTATGCTTTTATTGTTTGACAAAGAACTTGGCATATAATGGCACCTTTCCATAAATTTCTTGCTGTTGAGATGAATGATCGAGCATATTCAATAAATCGATACAAAGTCGATGGGTTGAATAATCTACTCTATCTTGACGCATTGTATTTATCATTAAAGTTAATTTGTTCGAATCATGTGTTAATTCAGAGACAATGTCAATTGCATCTTCAGGAGTATCAGCAATTCTACCATACCCTTTTTCTTGGAAATAATACGCATTTTCTAGTTCTTGTCCTGGAGCAGGATTTAAGAAAATCATTGGGATACTTCTTGTCAAACCTTCGGATATTGTAATCCCACCTGGTTTAGTGATCATTAATTGACTTGAAGCCATCCATTCATTCATATGTTTTGTATATCCTAAAATAAGAACGTTGTCGTAAGATTTAAATCTAGCTTCCAAATTACGTTTAAGTCCTTTACTTCTACCACAAATCATAACGACTTGAGAATGAGGACTTTTTTCTAAGATACGTTCTATCATATGTTCAAAACCTTTTGATACTCCAAAAGCACCTGCAGACATAAGAATAGTAGTTTTTTTAGGGTCTAAATGATATTTTTTTAGCCAAGCCTGTTGATCAATATCCGCTTCAAATTTATCAGAAATAGGGATACCTGTGACTTTAATTAAAGATGCCGGTACACCAACGTTTACAAAGTCTTCTTTTGTATCTTCAGTAGCCACATAATATCTATGAGAATTTGGAGTAATCCAGTTCTTTTGTAGACGATAATCCGTCATGACTGTTGCGATAGGAATACGCATGTTAAATTGTTCAGTTAATACTGACATCACGGGCGTTGGAAAAGTCATTAAAATCAAGTCAGGCTTTTCTTTTAAAAGTAGGTTAATTAATTTATTTAAACCATAGTATTTATAAAAACATTTATCTAATTCATCTGGTCGACTATAATAAAAGTTTTTATACATATTTCTAAAATATTTAAAGCTATTGATATACCATTTTTTACAAATAGACGTAAGGATGGGATGTGCTTCCATAAATAAATCATGCTCAATAACAGAAATATGAGATAGATTCATGTCATTCAATTGATTGACAATACTTTGTGTCACTTGTAAATGACCATTTCCAAATGATCCAGTGATAATCAATATCTTTTTATTTTGAGTAACCATTAATAGTCACCCTCCAATAATTTAAGTTTAATCCATCGAATAATGTATTAGAGTAAAAAATACATACGGGTATAAATAATATGTATTTTATTCAAGAAAGTCATAAAATTCATTTATAGTGAATTATAGCATATTCGAACAATGATTACTTTAACTTTATACCCTTATCCTAGCACTAATAAAGTGAAATGTATGGGACTTACACTAAGATAAGAAAAAATTTATAAATAATTAACTTGGAATTAATATTAATAATATAGAAGATACAAAAATGATTTGATTTTGAGTAGTTCAGAATTTACTTTTTTAGGTGAGAATAAATTTATCAACAACTTTAAAATGTGTATAATAGAGATATTGAAAAAAAGGAGCGATACATTTTGAATGCGAATGAGTTGTTCAATAAAATAAGAGTTAAACAAGTTATAGGAACTTTAGATATAGATATCACTGATATTACTACAGATTCTCGAACTGCTAGTGGAGAAAGTATCTTTGTAGCTTCTAAGGGATATACTGTAGATAGTCATAGATTTTGTCAAAACGTCATTGACCAAGGAACTAAAATTATAGTTGTAAACCGTAAGCAAGAAGTTAAAGGAGAAGTCACACAAGTTATTGTACCTGATACTTTAAGAGTAGCCAGTATATTAGCGCATACATTATTTGATTATCCAAGTCAACAACTCACTACCTTTGGCGTCACTGGTACAAATGGTAAAACTTCAATCGCGACAATGATTCACTTAATTTATAGAGGATTAGACAAAAATAGTGCGTATTTAGGTACGAATGGATTTCAAATTAATGAAGAAAAAACAAAAGGGGCAAATACTACTCCTGAAACTGTATTGCTTACTAAGAAAATTAAGCAAGCTATAGATAGTAAAGCTGAAGCAATGACTATGGAAGTCTCAAGTCATGGATTAGCTCTAGGACGATTAAGAGGGGTAGAATTTGATGTAGCTATTTTTTCAAATTTAACCCAAGATCATTTAGACTTTCATGGCACAATGGAAGCTTATGGACATGCTAAATCATTACTATTTAGTCAATTAGGTGAAGATTTATCAAAAGAAAAGTATGTGGTATTAAATAATGATGATGATTTCTCTAAATATTTAGAAACGGTAACACCATTTGAAATATTGACATATGGTATAGATAATGAAGCACAGTTTATGCCTCAAAATATCAAAGAATCTTTACAAGGTGTACAATTTGATTTTGCGACTCCATTTGGCACGTATCATGTTTCATCACCCTATGTAGGTAAATTTAATATCTCAAATCTTATGGCAGCTATGATAGCAGTGTGGAGTAAAGGAGTCGATTTCAAAGATATCGTAGAAGTGGTGAAATCTTTAGAACCTGTTGAAGGGCGTCTAGAGGTTTTAGATCCATCACTTCCAATCGATTTAATTATTGATTATGCACATACTGCTGATGGTATGAATAAACTGATTGATGCAGTGCAACCTTTTGTTAAACAAAAGCTCATCTTTTTAGTAGGCATGGCTGGCGAACGTGATTTAACAAAAACGCCTGAAATGGGGGCTGTTGCATGTCGAGCAGACTATGTTATTTTTACACCTGACAATCCAGCAGATGACGATCCTAAAATGTTGACTGCAGAACTTGCTAAAGGTGCAACACATAATAACTATGTAGAATTTGAAGATCGAGCTGAAGGCATTAAACATGCTATAGAAGTCGCGAATCCAGGTGATACAGTTGTACTTGCTTCTAAAGGCAGAGAACCTTATCAAATTATGTCAGGACACGTGAAAGTGCCACATCGTGACGATTTAATTGGTTTAGAAGCTGCGTATAAAAAGTTTGGAAAATCCAACTATGATCATTAAGCAACTTTCTGAACAAAATGAAATAATCAATGTCTATCTATATGAAAATGTGGATCATTCTTATTATATGATAGCTATTCCAGATATGTTTTGGTCTGTAGAATTAAATGTACAACTCAATGAACAGGAAATAAATGAAGAGTTAATAATGCAATTATTTACATTTAAAGAAGAAAGTGAAGCATTGCGTATAGCTTCTCAGTTATCTAAGTGGATAATAAAGGATTTAAAGGAGAATAATGAATGAGTTTAAAAGAAGAAATAGAATCAAGAAAGACGTTTGCTATTATCTCACACCCGGATGCTGGTAAAACGACGCTAACTGAAAAATTATTATATTTTAGTGGTGCTATTCGTGAAGCGGGTACTGTAAAAGGGAAAAAAACAGGGAAATTTGCAACCAGTGACTGGATGAAAGTGGAACAAGAACGTGGTATTTCTGTGACCAGTTCAGTCATGCAATTTGATTATGATGATTATAAAATTAATATTCTAGATACACCAGGACACGAAGACTTTTCTGAAGATACATACCGAACATTAATGGCGGTTGATAGTGCAGTAATGGTTATCGATTGTGCGAAAGGGATCGAACCCCAAACATTAAAATTATTTAAAGTATGTAAAATGAGAGGCATTCCTATCTTTACTTTTATCAACAAATTAGACCGTGTAGGTAAAGAACCATTTGAACTATTAGAAGAAATTGAAGAAACATTAAATATTGACACCTATCCAATGAATTGGCCAATAGGAATGGGTCAAAACTTTTTTGGTATTATCGATCGTGAGTCTAAAACTATTGAACCTTTTAGAGATGAAGAGAATGTATTACATTTAAATGATGAGTATGAACTTAAAGAAGAACACACTATTAGCAATGATAGTGCTTTCGAACAAGCGATTGAAGAGTTTATGTTAGTTGAAGAAGCTGGCGAAAAATTTGATAATGAAGCATTATTAAATGGTGATTTAACTCCTGTATTCTTTGGATCAGCATTGGCTAATTTCGGGGTTCAGAATTTCTTGAATGCATATGTAGATTATGCGCCCATGCCTAATGCTCGTCAGACAAATGAAGAAGTTGAAGTTAGCCCGTTTGATGACGAGTTCTCAGGTTTTATATTTAAAATTCAAGCGAATATGGATCCTAAACATAGAGATAGAATTGCTTTTATGAGAGTAGTTAGTGGTGCGTTTGAAAGAGGTATGGATGTGACCCTACAACGTACTAATAAAAAACAAAAAATCACACGTTCTACCTCTTTTATGGCAGATGATAAAGAAACTGTCAATCACGCTGTAGCTGGAGATATTATTGGATTATACGATACAGGTAACTACCAAATTGGTGATACATTAGTTGGAGGTAAACAAAAATTTAACTTCCAAGATTTACCGCAATTTACACCTGAAATTTTCATGAAAGTCTCTGCTAAAAATGTAATGAAACAAAAACATTTCCATAAAGGAATTGAACAGCTTGTGCAAGAAGGTGCGATTCAATATTATAAAACACTTCATACGAATCAAATTATTCTCGGTGCAGTGGGTCAATTACAATTTGAAGTATTCGAGCACAGAATGAAAAATGAATACAATGTAGATGTCGTCATGGAACCTGTAGGTAGAAAAATTGCACGTTGGATTGAAAATGAAGAGGATATTCAAGATAAGATGAACACGTCACGTTCTATTTTAGTGAAAGACAGATATGATAAGTTTGTTTTCTTATTTGAAAATGAGTTTGCTACACGTTGGTTTGAAGAAAAATTCCCAGATATTAAACTATATAGTTTATTATAAAAAAATGACAATATAAGGTTTAAGTTAAAATAATAATAAAGATATACAATAATTTTAGCTTTAACATTGTTTATATATATCAAATCTGGTTATAATACTCTTAACAAATAAATACCTATGGCTTAATGTCAGGGGGGAGTAACTTGAGAATTTGAGATGCTATATTACTAACATCTTAAATTCAGCATTTTATCGTCATTACGAAGTTGATACTTCCGGTAAAATGAGCAAATTTGCTAAGTGAGACCTTTGCTATGAATTAGCATAGGTCTTTTTATTTGTAAAAAATAAATAAAGGAGCTGTCTTTTCATGGATCCAAGCTTAATTTTACCTTATTTGTGGGTAATATTAGTGTTAGTATTTTTAGAAGGATTACTAGCAGCAGATAACGCGGTTGTAATGGCAGTAATGGTTAAGCATTTACCACCAGAACAGCGTAAAAAAGCATTATTCTATGGTTTACTAGGAGCATTTATTTTCCGTTTTATTGCTTTATTTTTAATTAGTATTATTGTGAATTTCTGGTTTATTCAAGCGATTGGTGCTGCATACTTAATTTTCATGTCTATTAGAAATCTTTGGAATTTCTTCCATAAGAAAGATGAAGAGGAACAAGTTGGGGATGAACATCATTATGATGAAACTGGCGCTGAAAAGAAAGTAAGTGCTGGAAAATTTTGGGCTACCGTATTTAAAGTAGAGTTTGCTGACATTGCCTTTGCAATTGATTCTATGTTAGCAGCGATGGCTATTGCAGTGACACTTCCTAAGATGGGCATTCATTTTGGCGGTATGGATTTAGGCCAATTTGGAGTTATGTTCATCGGTGGTATGATTGGTGTTATTTTAATGCGTTTTGCAGCAACATGGTTTGTTGATTTATTAAATAAATATCCTGGTTTAGAAGGTGCCGCTTTCGCAATCGTTGGCTGGGTAGGTATTAAATTAGTAGTTATCGTATTAGCTCATCCAGATATTGGCGTATTATCAGAAGAGTTCCCACATAGTACGTTATGGCAAGCAATCTTCTGGACTGTAATGATTTTATTAGTTGTTATTGGATGGTTAACATCAGTACGAAAAAATAAAAAGAATGCTAAGCATTAGATGTAATCGATACCTTTTGAAGTTTTTTTATAAAAGACTTCAAAAGGTTTTTTCAATTAATAACTATTTGTCAAATATTTTTAGAAAATATTTGACAATCGTTTGCTTATTAACACTAATGATATTAAAATTTAAGTAATATATAAATAAATTAAGATAGATATATAACCACATAAAAGTAAATCATTTTTTAGTGATATATATTGTGATTTCAAGGTTAGGAGTGGGCATCTTTGGATAATGATAAAAAACAAGTGATACCGCGTAGTAAATATGGGCGTAAACGTCACGAATACTTTCATAATGAAGAACGTGAGGAACGTATTGAACGTGAAAGACAAAAGCGTGAACATTTAGCAGAAAAAGAACAGCATCAAGCAAAAGTAAATGAAGAACGTGTCAAAGATAATTTAAGAAAAGCTAGAATTGAGAAATTAACACAAGAAGAAATTCAACAACAACAACATTTAGCTAAGTTAAGATCAAAAAGAGATGCATCAAACACAGCTAAGAAAAATAATAGGCATCATTTAACTCTGCCTGGAGAACAACCCCTTAAACAAGAAGACATACATAATGAGGAATTGAAACAGCAAAAACCAATTTCGAGAAATGGCTCAAAAAGTGAAAATGAAACGAATAAATCTATAGAACCAACTTATAGTAGATTGAATAAAAATAATGAATCTCGTCCAAAGTCTAAACAAGAAAAAGACAATCAACATAATGATACAATTAAAACACAATCTAAACATCCAACAATCACTGAAGAATCATACACTTCAACTAAGGATAAAGAATCAATCCATACTGAGAAAGAACAAATTTCAACTCAGCAACGTTCAACTCAAGTAGAACATACTAAGAGTGAACAATCAAAGCACATATCTAATTCTGATAAGAATACGACAGAAAATATATCGGATCAACAATCTCATGAATCACATGAACAATCATCAAATGATACAAAAAATAAAGTCATTGACTTTTTAAAAGAACATTGGATTAAAATTTTAATCGCAATTGCGTTAATATTAATTTTAGTTTTAGTAAAAGCTATTTTTACTGAACCTTCACAAGAACAACATTCAAATCAAACACATACACAAGATAAGAAGTACACAACAACTATGAAAAACGCTAATAATACTGTCAGATCAGTGGTAACAGTAGAAAGTGACGCACCTAAGAATACTTCAGTTCAAAAAACAAATTCAAAATTAGATAGTGAACTTGGCTCAGGTGTCGTCTACAAAACTGTAGGCGATACTTTTTTTGTATTAACAAATACACATATTGTTGGTGAAGCAGATAAAGTTAAGATTACATATGGAGAGAATAAAAGTATAAAAGGTGACGTGGTCGGAAAGGATAAATGGTCAGATATTGCAGTAGTGAAAGCAAAAATCAATGATAAAAATATTAATTCTATCCATATTGGAAATTCAGATAAATTAGTTTTAGGGGAATCGATATTAATTGTAGGTAATCCTCTAGGAGAAGAGTTTAGAAATACGGTATCAAAAGGGATTATTTCGGGGCTAAATCGGTTGGTTCCTGTTGATTTTGATAAAGATAATAAAAATGATGAATTGATGCAAACGTTCCAAATTGATGCTTCTGTTAATCCAGGAAATTCAGGTGGGGCTGTAGTTAATAAAGATGGAGAGCTTATTGGTATCGTTTCATTAAAAATTAATATGCCAAGTATAGAAGGAATGGGTTTTGCTATTCCCATTAATGAAGCTAAATCAATCGCTAAAGAGCTTGAGAAAAATGGGAAAGTAAATTACCCCAATACTGGAATAGCTTTAGAAAATGTAAATGATTTAAATCATTATGAACGCTCACTTTTAAAATTACCTAATGATATAAATGATGGGATTTTAGTGAAAAAATTAAAAGATGACGGTTTAGGTAAAAAATCAGGTTTAAAAATTGGTGATGTCATTGTAAAATTAGAAGGTAAAACATTAAAAGATAATTTGCAGTATAGACACATCCTGTTTAACCATCGACAAGATTTAAAAACGTTAACGGCTAAAATTTACAGAGATGGAAATATTCAAGATATAGAAATTAATTTGAAATGACATTGAGGTGACAAACTAATGTCTATTTTCAGTAAATTATTCAAAAAATCAACGCCTCAACAAGGTATTGTTTTATATTATTTAATTGCAATTGTCGTTGCATTTTTATTACTCAATTTACCTTTTGTACATAAACCTGGCGTGAAGGTGAGTCCTATAGATACATTGTTTGTAGCTGTATCTGGAATTAGTGTGACCGGTTTAACGCCAGTCAGTATTATTGATACCTATTCATCATTTGGCCAACTTATCATTTTAATTATCTTAAACATCGGTGGCATAGGCGTAATGGCGATAGGTACAGTGTTGTGGGTAGTACTTGGTAAACATATTGGTATGCGCGAACGTCAACTTATCATGCTTGATAATAATAAAGACACAATGAGTGGGACAGTTAAGCTTATTATTGAAATTGTTAAAACCATCATGACTATCGAAATTGTAGGTGCACTCTTGCTTGCATTTTATTTTTACAGAGACAATCCTGATTTAAAAAATGCTTTAATGCAAGGTTTGTTTGTATCTATTTCAGCTACTACAAATGGTGGGTTAGATATTACTGGCCAATCACTAGTTCCATATGCCAAGGATTACTTTGTACAAACTATTGTAATGTTTTTAATTATTCTTGGATCAATTGGTTTTCCAGTATTACTTGAAATCAGAGCTTATATACGAAATAGAGTAAGTCATTTTAGATTTTCTTTATTTACTAAAATTACAACAACGACTTACTTTTTCCTATTTATATCTGGATTTTTATCTATTTTAGCACTTGAGTACAATCATGCATTCAAAGGATATAATTGGCATCAATCTTTATTCTATGCATTATTTCAATCTGCAACTACACGTAGTGCTGGATTACAAACCATTGATGTGACACACTTTAGTGATGCAACAAATGTCATTATGAGTATTCTCATGTTTATTGGATCTTCTCCGAGTTCAGTAGGAGGAGGTATTCGAACAACGACATTTGCGATACTTATTTTATTTGTGATTAATTTTAATAACAATACAGAAAAATCATCGATTAAAGTATTTAATAGAGAAATTCATACCATCGATATACAGCGTTCTTTTGCTGTGTTTATAATGGCGACAGTACTTACTTTTGTAAGTATCATTATTATATTAGCAGCAGAAGCCAATAATTTATCATTCTTACAGGTATTTTTTGAAGTCATGTCTGCATTTGGAACATGTGGCTTATCACTTGGGGTGACAGATAATATTAGCAGTATTACCAAGGTCGTCTTAATGCTTCTTATGTTTATAGGACGTGTCGGTTTAATATCATTTATTATTATGATATCTGGTCGTAAAGAACCTGATAAATTTAGTTATCCAAAAGAGAGAATTCAAATTGGATAACTAAAAAAGGAAAGTGGGATACATTCATTTTGAATTCGTTATCCCACTCTTTTTTGTATGTAGATAGTTATGTTTTAAATAAAAAAAGAATATCGTTATTGAAATGAATCGTGATACCAATTAAAAAAACCTTTTCTTAGTTTTAGCAACTAAGAAAAGGTTTTTATCCATGAAAGATAAGTAATAAAATGATGGCAACAATTTGACCTAAAGACGATGTAACAATACGTCTTGTATACTGATAACTCAATGATAATATGACTTGAGCTATAAAGATAAAAATAACAATCCACCATTTATCAAGATAGATAAATAAAGAACTAGAACATAATGCAGGTATTAAAATTGTTAGCCAGCGAGGTAGTCTAAATTTATTTAACTCTTTTTGTAAGACAGCACGCATGTATAACTCATGACAAGGGATGACAAATAAGATAGTAACTAACATTTGCCATTTAAAATATACACCTGTTCTTGATAACTCTTTAATTAATTCGGTATAAGTAATTTGTGACGATATAAGTGAAAATATAAGTTGTATTATCACTAATACAACACCTGTGATTACGCCCACACCAATAGAGGTTAATAGACGTTTTGATGTGATATCACGTTGATAAAATACATAACTAATGCCAGCAATTAACATTATACCAGTATATAAATACCAATATTCTTGATGTTCTCCCCACATTATAAATAAGATAAGATGAAATACAATAAAACTTGCAACAAACCAAATTAAGGGTTTAGATGTATTTTTCATTTAATATTAACCTTCTTATTCAACGATTTTATATCGTTTGTGATTAATAACTGTTTTTTCAGGTAAATCTAGTTCATTAAAATTTTCCATAATTGTCAAATCAACAATAACTGAATTATCATTAATTTTTTCAACACGGCCTCTTAAACCGTCATAAAATTCTACAATATTTCCAACTTCTGCAACAGTCATTTCGAGTCCTCCTCAAATCATAGCTAGACTATATTGTACTAAAATTTACACTACAAATAAACAAATATATACTAAAATCAGAAAATATTATATTATTTTTGAAAATAATGCCATAATTAAGTTAAATAATCGATAGTGGAAGATATATTGCATTATTAAATTTTAAAAGAAAGAGAAAGGTGAGAGCTATGAAATTTGTAAGTAATAATAATATTACTGATCCTACAATTAACTTAGCCATGGAAGAATATGTACTTAAATATTTACCTGCAGATGATAGTTACTTTTTATTTTATGTTAATGAACCCTCAATCATTGTAGGTAAAAATCAAAATACAATTGAAGAAGTTAATAAACAGTATGTAGATGAGCATCATATTCATGTTGTACGACGAATTTCTGGAGGAGGAGCTGTGTACCATGATAAAGGCAATTTGAATTTTAGTTTTGTAACGAGTGATGATGGTAACAGTTTTCATAACTTCAAGAAATTTACTGAGCCTATTGTTCAAGCTTTACAATCTATGGGTGTAGATGCAGAAATGACAGGCCGTAATGACATTCAAGTAGGCGCAGCTAAAATTTCTGGAAATGCTATGGTTAAGGTTAAAAATCGTATGTTTAGTCATGGTACATTAATGCTAAATAGTGATTTAGAAGAAGTACAAAACGCATTAAAAGTGAATCCTAAAAAAATTCAATCTAAAGGTGTGAAGTCTGTACGTAAACGCGTAGCAAATATTGAAGAATTTTTAGATGACTCTATTACAATTGATCAATTTAAGCAAATTATTTTAAAAAACATCTTTGGTGAGCATGAAGTAGAGGAATATCATTTAACGGAAGAAGACTGGAACAATATTAAGCAATTAAGCAATGAAAAATATCGCACTTGGGATTGGAATTATGGTAAAAATCCGAAATATAATTTTGAACGTGACGAGAAGTTTGAAAAAGGATTCATTCAAATTAAATTTGATGTCAAAAAAGGAAAAATTGAGCATGCTAAAATCTTTGGCGATTTCTTTGGAGAAGGAAATGTCAATGAATTAGAAGATGCTTTAGTAGGAACATTACACGATTATACTCATATAAAAGAAGTAATGGAAGACTATGACTTTTATCATTACTTTGGTGATATTGATAAAGACAGTATATTGAAGTTAATGGCGTATTAGTTTAAATATAAAAAAGGAGTCAAATTGTAGAAACATTGGCTCTTTTTTTATAAAAAAAACTCTTTACTTAAAAAGTAAAGAGTCAAATGACGGAAACGGAGGGATTCGAACCCTCGCGCCGCTCTCGCGACCTACACCCTTAGCAGGGGCGCCTCTTCAGCCAACTTGAGTACGTTTCCATATGGCTCCGCAGGTAGGATTCGAACCTACGACCGATCGGTTAACAGCCGATAGCTCTACCACTGAGCTACTGCGGAATAATATAACGTGTTCTTTAATCAACACAAATACAATTATATCAATAATCTTAAAATTTGCAAGAGATAATCTTTAAAAAATATACGGAACATTTACACTAAATTAATATAATCGTTCCGTATATTTTAAAAATAAACATACAGCTATTTATCTTCTAATAAAGAATAGTGTGAAAGTGCCTCAAAAATATTTAAAGATGTTTTTTCATAATCGATTGGCATATCTGGATTATTAGATTTCATTCTTGCTTGTTTATCAATCATATAGTAATAGAAAATAGAATTAGAATATTGATGCCATAAACTATGAAAAGATACATTTAATGTTAGTGCTTCTTGATTTGCAAAGATAATTTTACTCTTTCTGTTTTTTAATGGCTTAATATCAGAAATATAATGCATATTAATCCATATATTTTCTTCTAAACGGTCTGAATGTGTTGGGAAAAAGTAAGTTGGAAACAATGGTGTGAGAAGGATGGGAGGTTTACTAGTTATTCCAGCAATGCGTTGAGTTTCAGCTTTCTTGCTTAAGTAGTTATTGCCATAAAATCTACAAGATCGTTCAATAATTTTTTGAGTTTTAAAAGGACTTATTTCTCGTGAGGTATCGAATTTGAGGATTTCTGAGCCGTTCGGTTGTTGATGATCGTCAAATGTAGGTCTAATCACCATATCACCTTTACGTATGACATAAATCGTATTAGGAGGTTTATTGAACTGAGTCATAAGATCAGCTCCTTATTTAATTATTTATTATTAAACACGAAGAGTGATTAATAATATAAAATTATTATATAAAAAAAGTATATGTTGTCAAGTTATTATTTAAAAATAAAATTACACTAATTTATTTAGAAAAGTCTGAATATTCATTGATTTCAAAATAAAAAGCTTGTATACTATTTTTAAATTAATAGAAAGGTAGTGAATCTTATGTATTACAATACAAATGTTAAACATACCACACTAGAAGAATTTGTAACGACGGTGAATGATTTAGGTGTAGAACTTGTGATTGACGAAGCGTTACGTTTAGAAAGAAAGAAACAACTTGTAACATTAATTGATGAAGCTTTGGTTAATAGAAATGAAGATGATTTTAATCAATATACTACTGAATTAAAACATTTGGAGGCATTTCTCAATGAGTAAATCCGGTTCCAATGAATCACTATAAAAAGGTCTATTCTCTAAAATAAAGTGAATAGACCTTTTTAAATTATTTTCTTTTTGAATTTCCTTCTATTTTATTTTTAATCCATTTTAAGACATAGCCTGTAATAATTGTTCTCACAATACGTTTAATAAAGTTTTTCATAGTCACATTCTCCTTTTTAAAACTATTATTAATTTATACCCCATTTTCTTTAATTTAAAGAAGAAAGTTTAAAAACTTTCGCTTGTTTTTATCTGGGTATAAAAATATATCCATTATTATCAGCTTTAGTAGTAAAGATAATGATAATGCCATGAATAATCGAAACAATTGTTGGAATAAGTGTCCAAAAGAAGACCAAATGTAATACACCTTGTTCAACTTTATCTGCATAGAACTTGTGAATCCCAACACCACCTAAGAACAATGCACATAATACATATAATGTTTTGTTTACTCTCATATTATGGATGCCTCCTTATTTTCATATTGTAAGTAATTTATGACTAAAATCAAGAATGTCACTTATAAAAGAATCAGTTTATACTTACTATAATATTTAATTTCTTGTAAGAAGATGAGTATGATGTAGATGGAGGGATAAATATGATTAGAAAAGCGACACCAAGTGATAATAAGCAAATTGCAAAACTTTATTATTTAATATGGAAAGATATGGAACTTGACATTGTAAAGGAAATTTCTGAGAAGCGTATGATCAATTTGCTCGAACTTAGTATAGTCAATGTACATTATCGTACCTATTATAAAAATATATGGGTATATGAAAAAAATAATGAGGTGGCCGGTTGTATTATCGCTTATGATGGTTCGAAAGAAATGGAGTATGAAGAACAATGGAACCAACTGCCTCTTGAAGAAGATATCAGATTAGTTGGCACCCCTTTACCTATAAAAGAAGCTAAAAATGATGAGTGGTATATTGAAGCAGTGGTCACATCGCCTGATTATAGAGGACAAGGTATTGCGACACAATTGTTGGAACACTTGATCACCACAAGTTTTAATAAAAAATGGAGTTTAAATTGTGATTATAATAATGAGAAAGCACTTAAACTTTATAAACAACTAGGTTTCAAATGGGTTGAAGATATTAATTTATATGACCATGATTATCTACATATGATATATATATAATAATAAAAAAACTAGCATTGTTAAAACACAATGCTAGTTAAAACAAATTAGATTCCACCTAAAAGTGCGCTGATATAAATACCCAAAGCGTACAAAATACCAAAGACTGTATTCGTTTTGCCAGTCGCTGCCATCGCTGGCATCATGCTTGCTGGTGTATCATTTTTATTAAAACGACGAATTGCTTTGATTGGCATTGGGAATGAGAATAATACTAACAAGTAGAATAATGAGCCGCCTGATTTGAATAAAGCAGTAAATATTACGATTAAGTAAGCTAAGATATACATTGCTGCCATAAACGTAATAGAAGCTTTTTTACCTAATAAAATAGATAAGGTTTTACGACCACTTGCTTTATCTTTAACACGGTCACGAATGTTATTAGCCATATTAATTAACCCGATTGTAATGACAATAGGTAAGCTAATCCAAACAACAAAACCATTCACATTACCTGTTTGAATAAAGAATGCAAGTAAAATGATAATCATACCCATAAATAATCCGGAGAATAATTCACCAAATGGCGTCCATGAAATAGGAATAGGTCCACCAGTATATAAATAACCAATTGCCATACATACAATACCAACTGGAATAATCCAAAATGAACTATTAACAGCTAGATATATACCAAGTAAAGCGGCAATAATATAAAAAGCAATTGCTAGATTCATGACAAGTTTTGGACTCATACCATTTCGAACAATCGCGCCACCGATGCCTACAGATGTATGATCGTCTAATCCTTTTTTAAAATCATAATATTCATTAAACATATTAGTCGCTGCTTGAATTAAAAGGCATGCGATTAACATTGCTAAGAATAGGCTGAATTTAATATGATCTTGACTGCCCAGTAAGAAAAGTTTAGCTGTCGCTGTTCCTACTAATACAGGGACAATAGACGCGGTTAAAGTATGAGGTCTCATTAAATGCCAATATTTTCTAACAGTTGAATATTGTTGATATTGATCTGCCATAATGTAATCTACCTCTTATAATATAAAGTTTTAACATATGTATTTTATAGGAATAGGTAAGAAAGGTCAATCAACGTGAAATATTTCTCTAAATTGATTAAGCAATTATGATACGATGAATAACGAAAAATGTTACAATACTTTAATGAGTAAAAAAAGATAATGAAAGAAGTGAAATGAATGGCTGCCAACCTAATGGAAGACAAAATTATGGAATCTATATATGAAAGCAATAAAAACTGGGTTTCTGTTGAAGTCGTGTTAAATAAATCTTTAACACCAAGTGAATTATTTAATTTAACTGAAAAACAAGCTGGAGATCGATTTTATTTGCGATTAAACGATAATATGTCTTCATTTTTCGGCTATCATGCAATTCAAAGGTTTAAGAATAACTTTGAAAATAAACAATCTATCTTTCGGGAATGGGAAAAATTTAAAAACGATGTAGAACTAATTCATGTTAATACGCAAAAGCATCACCTTAAAATAGTAGGGGGATTCCAATTTTCAAATCATAAGTCTGATGATGAGTGGCGTGAATTTGGGATTAATCATTTTGTGGTACCTGAAGTACTTATTTCTTTAGTTAACAATCAAACCATTTTGACATATACAGTTGAAAAAGCTCAATTTGAAATGGAAAAATTAAATCAAATTATTAATTATTTTGAAAATACTCAAGTCGATACGACAGAACGAGAGACAGCTTTAGGCAATGTAACACGCATGGAAGATATTTATGTTGATGAGTGGAAAGATCTTGTAAGTCATACGATTGAACAACTTGATAAAGATCAAAAAGTAGTGCTTGCGAGACGTCGTTTAATTAAGTTTGATAAGCCAATTAGTATTCCTTATGTACTTAATCGTGCGTTAAACAATGAGAAAAATAGTTACTTATTTATTCTAGAGTCTAACCAATCTGTATTCTTTTCTCAAACACCAGAGCAATTATTAAAAGTTGAAGACGGTGTATTATCTACGAAGGCTGTAGCAGGAACCATTCCTCGAACACAAGATGCTGAAAAAGATGAAAAAAATGTTCAAGAATTTCTACAAGACAGTAAAAATCTAGGTGAACATCAATTTGTCGTTAGAAGTATTTTAAATGATATTGAACCTTATGTAGAAAATGTAGAGTACAATCAAAAACCTAATATTTTAAAAAATGATCATATGTATCATTTGTATACTGAAATAAAAGGAACATTATTGAATCATTCGTATATTAGTTTAATTGATGAGTTGCATCCTACACCTGCCTTAGGTGGTTATCCTAAGAAAGAAGCAGTTGATTATATTGAAAAAAATGAGTTTGGTACACGAGGATTATATGGGTCTCCAGTTGGATATATCGATGTAGATGATGATTGTGAATTTATTGTGGCTATTCGTTCTATGTTAATTAAACAAAATCAAACTACTTTATTTGCAGGTTGTGGTATCGTAAAAGATTCTAATGCTGAAAGTGAAGTTGAAGAAACGTCGGTGAAATTTTCACCAATGATGAATGCTTTAGGAGTAGTGAATGAGAATGAATCATAAAGAAGCTTTAACTAAACAAGTTTATACATTTGCATCAGAGTTATATGCCTATGGTGTGCGAGAAGTCGTTATTAGTCCGGGCTCACGTTCGACTCCTTTAGCGATTGCATTTGAAGCACATCCAAATATAAAAACTTGGATACATCCTGATGAACGTAGCGCAGCTTTTTTTGCTTTAGGATTAATTAAAGGAAGCGAACGCCCAGTTGCGATTTTATGTACTTCTGGAACAGCGGCTGCTAATTACACGCCAGCTATAGCCGAAAGTCAAATCAGCCGTATACCGCTTATAGTATTAACTAGCGATCGTCCACACGAACTTAGAAGTGTAGGCGCACCACAAGCGATTAACCAAGTCAATATGTTTGCAAATTATATTAACTTCCAATTTGATATGCCTGTAGCTGATGGCAGTCAAGAAATGCTCAATACTATCAATTATCAAATGCAAATTGCAAGTCAATATTTATATGGTCCACACCGTGGTCCAATACATTTTAATTTACCATTTAGAGAACCGTTAACACCAGATCTTGAAATGACTGAGAATTTAAAATCTGAACATAAAATATTGCCTCATTATCAAAAAAATATAGATATACAAGATATAAAAAATGTATTAAAAGATAAGAAAGGTCTTATTATTGTAGGGGATATGCAGCACCAAGCAGTCGATCAAATTTTAACTTACGCTACAATTCATGATTTACCAATTCTTGCAGATCCACTTAGTCAATTACGCAAGTTTAACCATCCTAATGTTATTACAACATATGATTTATTATACCGTTCTCATTTAAATATTGATGCTGATTTTATTATACGTGTAGGTAAACCAGTTATTTCTAAAAAATTAAATCAATGGCTTACACGCACAAATGCATTTCAAATATTAGTTCAAAATAATGATAAAATTGATGTATTTCCAACACCGCCACACATCTCATATGAAATATCAGCAAATGATTTCTTCAGAAGTTTAGTGAATGAACCAACAGTAAATCGTAAGGATTGGATTGAACGTTGGCAATCTATAGAAGCACAATCTCGTAAAGCAATCACTCAACATATGTCTCAAGCGACAGATGAATCAGCATTTGTAAGTACACTGATTCAAAAACTCACTAAAGATGATGCATTATTTGTAAGTAATAGTATGCCTATTCGTGATGTAGATAATTTATTATTTGATAGTGAAGTAGAAGTGTATGCTAATCGAGGTGCAAATGGTATTGATGGCGTTATTTCTACTGCTTTAGGTATGGCAGTACATAAAAGAGTGACATTACTGATTGGAGATTTAGCTTTTTATCATGATATGAATGGATTATTAATGGCTAAATTAAACGATATTCATATTAATATTGTTATACTTAACAACGATGGTGGAGGTATATTTTCTTATTTGCCTCAAAAAACAGCAGCAGAGCAATACTTTGAACGTCTATTTGGTACACCAACTGGACTAAATTTTGAGTATACTGCCATGTTATATGATTTTTCATTTAAACGTTTGAATAATATTACCGATTTTTCTCAAGTATCATTTTCAAATATGAATTCATATATATATGAAATGATTACAAATCGTGAAGATAACTTAGAACAACATCAACTTTTATATCAGAAATTGAGTGAGATCTTAAATGTTACATTATAATTTTTATAAATCTGATCATCCAAGCAATCAATTATTAATTTTACTTCATGGTTTTATTAGTGATAGTCAAACGTATATGAATCATATAGAGGCGTTTCTTACTCAATGTAATATTTTAACTATTGATTTACCTGGACATGGCAAAGATGACTCACCTACAGATCAAACATGGGACTTTCCGTATATAACGGAACAAATAAATCGAGTTTTATCTCAATTTGAGAAATATAAATTTAGTTTATTAGGCTATTCAATGGGTGGGCGCGTAGCACTTTACTATGCAATATATGGTCAATATGAAATCAAACAATTAATATTAGAAAGTACATCGCCAGGCATTGCTGACGAAACCTTACGTAAAGAACGACAGGCTATCGATCAAGCACGTGGACGTGTATTAGAAATAGCTGGAATTGAAGTGTTTGTAAATGATTGGGAAAAACTCCCTTTATTTCAAACACAATATCTATTAGATGATAATAAAAAACAGGCAATGCGTCGTATGCGACTTTCGCAGGATCCTAATAAATTAGCGAAAGCTTTAAGAGATTATGGGACTGGACATATGCCTAATTTATGGGGAGATATTAAGCGTATAAAAAGTGATTGCCTTATTCTAGCAGGAGAATTAGATGAAAAATTCGTTAATACTGCTAAAAAAATGGCACAAGAAATTAAAAACTATCAAATCCATATTTTAAAAAATGTAGGTCACACAATTCATGTGGAAGATGAAGCGGAATTTGATACAATAGTATTAGGCTTTTTAAAGGAGGAGCAAAATGACTAGACAGTGGGAAACACTAAAAGAATATGATGAAATTAAATATGAATTCTTCGAAGGAATTGCAAAAGTAACAATTAACCGACCAGAAGTACGTAATGCATTTACACCTAAAACAGTAGCTGAAATGATTGATGCATTTACTAGAGCACGTGATGATCAAAATATTTCTGTTATTATCTTAACAGGTGAAGGCGATAAAGCGTTTTGTTCAGGCGGAGATCAAAAGAAACGTGGACATGGCGGTTATGTTGGTGAAGACCAAATTCCTCGTTTAAATGTATTGGATTTACAACGTTTAATTCGTGTTATTCCTAAACCAGTTATTGCAATGGTTAGAGGTTATGCAATTGGTGGAGGTAACGTATTAAATGTAGTATGTGACTTAACAATTGCTGCAGATAATGCAATCTTTGGTCAAACTGGACCTAAAGTAGGTTCATTTGATGCTGGTTATGGTTCAGGATACTTAGCTCGTATCGTAGGCCACAAAAAAGCACGTGAAATTTGGTACTTATGTCGTCAATACAATGCTCAAGAGGCATTAGAAATGGGCTTAGTTAATACTGTAGTACCTTTAGATAAAGTAGAAGATGAAACAGTAGCTTGGTGTAAAGACATTATGAAACATTCACCAACAGCATTACGTTTCTTAAAAGCTGCAATGAATGCAGATACAGATGGTTTAGCTGGTTTACAACAAATGGCTGGAGATGCTACATTACTGTATTATACTACTGATGAAGCAAAAGAAGGTCGTGACGCATTTAAAGAAAAACGCGATCCTGATTTTGATCAATTCCCTAAATTCCCATAAATAATAGTAATAAAAAAACGCAAAATTGACTTAGTCAATCTTGCGTTTTTTTTAATTATCTAACACGTTAGGATAGTGTTCTTTTAAATATAATTCTAAACGACGCATACCTTCTTTTAAGACGTTCATTTCATAAGCATAAGAAATACGAATATAGCCTTTTCCTATATCTGTGAAAGAAGAGCCTGGCACCATCGCAACATGTGCCTCTTCCAGTACATTGACACAAAAGTCAAAATCATTATTAGTGAATCGTTTAATACTTGGGAAAATATAAAATGCACCTTCAGGTTGAGCTTCAAGTTCGAATCCTAGAGATAACAATTTAGCTTTTAAATAATCACGGCGTTCAATATAAGCTTCGTTCATATATTTTGGTGCTTCTAAGCCCTCATTTAATGCAGTGATACAAGCAATTTGAGCAGGAACATTAGCACAAATACAGTTATATGCATGCATGAAAGTTAATTTTTCAATTAAATATTCAGGACCGATTAAAAAACCGATACGGATGCCTGTAGCTGAATGTGATTTACTTAAGCCGCCAATGAGTAATAGTTGGTCACGTATCTCTTCATATTCTGCGAAAGAAGTATGTGTTCCTGTAAACGTATTTTCAGCGTATATTTCATCACTGATAATAAATATTTCTTTAGTTTTTAAATAATGTACAAGGGCTTCAACTTCTGAGCGCTCTAATATAACACCAGTTGGATTAGTAGGGTAATTTAATAAAATTGCTTTAGTTTGATTAGTAAAGTAAGTTTCAATTAGCTCAGGTGTTACCTTAAAGTCAGAATGTGTGGTATCAATATAAATAGGTTTACCACCTAAAGTTTCAACTAATGGAATATATCCGGCATAAATAGGACCAGGGATTAAAATTTCATCTCCAGGTTCGATTATACTTCTTAGCGATGTATCTAACGCTTCACTTGCACCGTTTGTAACAATAATTTCTTCTTCGCTATAAAAAAATCCATATCTACGTTTAAAATATTGACTAATCGCTTGACGCGTTTCAGTAAGACCTTTGTTATGTGAATAACTTGTTTTATCTTCACTTATTGCATTAATATATGCTTGCTTAACCACATCAGGCATTGGAAAATCAGGTTGGCCAATAGTTAAATTAACACAGTCGTCAATATTTTTTATTCGACTTGAAAACTGTCGGATACTTGGCGCTCTTAAAAACTTAGAATTTGAATTTAAAGTTAATTTCATATTTACACCTCTAAATATAATCATTCAAAGTATTATGACCTCATTACTTTGAAATAGAATATAATTATCATATCATATTTTTATTTATAATATTTAATTAATAAAATCTCATTTTCTCTCAATTTAAATAGAAAAATTAGAAATCGTGTATAATGAATAGATAATATCATATTATTAAAATGAATTTAGTCAATTTATTGAATAGTATTGTCTAATTATAAAATTAACTTTATAATATAAACAATTACTAGAGTGGAGTAGAACAGCTATGTATAATCAACTAGAAAAACTTATTACCCTAACAAACAATGATCTTAATTTAGTAAATAGACGCTTTGGCCAACGGACTGATATAACAAATGACCAACTGGAATTATTAAGAATTCTTTATAACTATGATCGATTATCACAATATGATTTAACAATGAAGATTAGTAGAGAGCAGTCCATTGTATCTCGTTGGATAAAGAAATTAGTTCATAAAGGTTATATTACAAGTCAACAGTCACACGAAGATTTACGTTGTAAGGATTTATGTTTAACAACTGAAGCTAGAGATTTAATTAAACAAATCAATATAGCAAGATGTGAATTAATCGAAGCGAGATGTCAATGTTTAACAGAAGAGGAAATCAATAATTTGAATCATCTTTTAAATAAACTTAATAGTCGTCATCTTTATATCTAACATAGCACCCATCTTATTGTTCTTTATAACATAGTACAATAAGATGGGTGTTTGTATGAAATATAAAATTTAGAGCAAAAAAGAATCTGAGACAGAAATAAGTGTCTCAGATTCTTTTACGTATGGGTAGGCGATAACTGAAGGGCAACTGAATTCAGTCTCACTCCCAAGTAGTATTATTGATTAAATACTGGTATTTCAAAATATTTACCAACTGAATTAATTTGATCGTATAAGTATTTTAAACCTTCAGCATTCACATTTGCCCAATTAATATCAGTAGCATATTGATGTGTACCAGGTTGATCAGGATTCCAACGCATTTTATAAAGTGTATTTTGACCAGATTTAATATAATCTTGAGCAATAAATTTAGCTCCATCAATAATAGCTTTAGAAATACTATTCCAGCCAGATCGTTTTGCGTAATTAATTCCATTTACAAGTGGTGCATAATCATAAGCACCAATACCATATACATTATAGTATTTAATAGGGGAATTAGAAACGACTTGATTATTAACCAAATTTGCACCTTTAGCAAGTTTAGATTGGCCATTACCCGTTTCAAGTAGGGCATGAGCAATTAAGTAAATTTCATTAACACCTGTCAATTTTGCAGCATTAGCAAATGCTTGACCTTGGTTTTCTAACATTCCCTTACCTTTAAGTAGTCGATTTAAACGATCTACAGATAATGATTGTGGACGATCTAAACGTAAAAATTGATATTTTAAAGTTGGATGTTTAGCAAGTGTTTTCGCGTTCATCGCATTTTTAATTTCACTATACGTTGCATTTGACCAACCGCTATTATTACGTTGAACTTGTGGTGGTGCACCGTAAACATTTTGTTGAATTTTAGTGACATCATCAAGTGTTCTATAGTTTTTAGATAGTTTAACTAATTGTTGTTGTAAATCGCTTTTCTTAATCCATACTGATTTACCATTACTTAATTTACCATAATACCAAGTGATACCATTTACTACTTTTCGTTTTGTAACTTGAAAAATTTGTTCATTAAATGGCTTGAGTGAGTACCCTTTAGCTGAAGTAGGGTCGTCATAGTAAAAACTATTACCATTAGTTATAACTAAATCATCGTTATAGTCTTCTACTGTATCGAAAGATGAAGCGTTAGTTAAATCATTTAGTGCAATCCAACCTGTTTGATTATTAACTGTACCGTATAAATACGTTTTACCATCAACAATTGTCGATTTAGAAGCTGTGAAAGTTTGATTAGCAATGTTGTTTTTATCTAATCGTTGTTGATTAGTGCCCCAAGCAATCGTATACAAGCCCTTATTATTTTGATTGACAGTATAAGTACCTTTCACTTTTTGTTCTTTATCTAAATTTTTAATATTTAAGTCTTTAACATTATACCAACCTAATGGGGTATTTCCAGAAGTACTAGATAATAAAACATATGTATTATCATCTAATTTTTTTTCTTTAGTTACAACATATGTTTTGTTAGCATATTGCTTTGCATGCTTACCACTTGCATCGTAAATACTTGAACGTATACCATCATTTGTTGAATTTACTTGAGCAATTTTTGAAACAGTTTGAACACTACTTGTTTTTTGACTCGTTTTTACAGTTTGAACATCGTCTGATAAAATCCAGCCCCAAACATTATTGATAACACCGTGAAGATACGTATTTGAGCCTACTTTTAAAGCGTCTATAGATTTTAGAACATCTCCCTTTGAAGGAACAGTTGCTTTAATTTGAGACGAACTGCCCCAAGGTGTTTCATATATATTACTATTTCCTTTGATATTGTAATTTTTAATACCATCATTTATAGGTGTTGTAGTTTGAATATTAATTTCTGATGAAGGAATCCAACCGTGTGATTGATTACCATTAAAGTCAGAAATCAAATAAAAGTTTTTATTATTTAATGTCGCTTTTTTAGTTACACGATAAGTATTACCGTTAATAGAAGGATTTATTTTTCCTGATGAGTCATATACTGTTGTGTAAGCACCACTATTTTTTTTAGCTACTTGTCCTAAAGTGTTATTTAATTGAGAAACATTAAGTACATTAGTTGTATCCGCTTTGTTTTGAATATCATTTAAATAATATTTACTTACCCAACCAGTTAAACCATTTACTGAACCATATACATAAGTTGATTTACCTACTTGTTGTGATGCACTCGCTTTAAATGGAGATTGATTTGATTTAGATACTGTTCCAGCAATTTGATTATAATTACCCCATGGAACCGTGTATAGTGTCGTTCCAGGTTTAATAGTATACGATTTATTTACTTTTGTTTTAGAAGTAGTAGTATTATAAATCGTTTCACTTTGTTTAACCCATCCATATAATTTTCCACTATTATAATCGGATACTAGGTAATATTTATCTTTACCAAGCTGTGCAGATTTTGTAACTGCTAAAGTATTATGAACTTGATTCGTTGTTTTTCCCTTAGAATCATATACAGTAGTATAAAGACCGCTATTATCTGATTTAATTTGAGCTAAGCCATTATTAGATGTTACTGTTAATTTTTTATTATTTACACTTGGTTTAGTAGTAGGAGTTGAATTATTTGTAGATGTTGTACCCCATGGTGCAACTTTACCCATTTTAATTAAATATTTTTCGTTAATTAAATCATATAATTCATCATAACTATAATTATGATTACTCAAGTAGGCATGTGGATCAGCGTGATCTGTACCTCCAAGATAACGACTAATAGCATAATGAGTCCATACTGTTCCATTAGCATCATATTCAGCACTATTTGGTTTTAATCCATAATATTGTAATTGTGTAGCAGCGTAATCTGCATAGTTATTCATTGAACGTGCAAATGAAGCATAATCATGTGTATGGACAATTTCAACATTAATAAAACGATTATTTCCATATGGTCCAGCTCCCCAAGATAAATAATCAGTAGGGGCAGTTTCAATAATACGATTTCCATCTACAAATGCATGTACAAACGCATTTGTATAATTATTTCTCATATAATTAATTTCGCCTTCAATCGTTGAATTGTCATTTGCAGTATCATGAACGACGATGCCTTCAGGTTTTCCTACTCCATTTCGATACCCATATTTAGGGAAGTAAGATGTATAATGTTCTTCAATCGAAGGAGCTTTCAAATTATTTGAGCGAATATAATTATTAATTGAAGATTTAACTTGTGGTACATATTTTGGTAGTGAAGAAGTAGTTGAATATGTACTTACTGTAGCTGGACCACCTTTTCCACCGATACTTTTATACACTGATGATGTAGAGTCAGAGACAGATGCATCATTTGATTGAGTTGAAGTTGTAGTTTTATTATTAACATTAGTATTATTTAAAGCTGCACTGTATGCACGTACTTTTAAAGTATTATGCATTGGTGAAGTTTGAGTATTATTATTTTGAAGAGTAGTATCTTCATTGTTAACTGTAGTGTTGTCTGATTTATTTGATAAATTGTTAGACGTACTGTCACTTTCAGTAGTAGAAGTAGAAGATGTTGATACTTTATTATTGTCATTATTTGTCGTTGTCGTATCATCATCTACTTTTTGTTGCTTATTATTAACGAAAGTAGTGCTTGATTGAGTTTTTGATATGCTATTGTTTTGACTATCTACGTTATTTAATGTTGTTTTAGGCTCATCTGTATTTAACTTTTGTGTATTTGAAACTTGAGCACTTTCATTATGAGTTGGTTGTGTTTCAGTAGTTACATGATTTGAATTTATTTTATTATTAGACTCTGCTGAGGTAACTAATTTAGTTGAATCAGTTGAAGTAGTAGAGGTAGTAGTTACTTCATTATTATTATGTTTTGTATTATCAGATTGATAATTTGATATTGTATCATTGTTTTTAAGTGTATCATTAGTATTAGAACGCGTTGAGTTATTTTGAGATGACGCTGATTGATTTAAGTGATCTAATTTTGCATCATATGTGTATGTATTATTAGTAGTATTTGATTTTACTAATGTAGGGTCTTGGTAAGTTTGCACCCCAGAAATATTTTGAGCTGCATTACTGACTTGATGTTTAGCTACATTGGCATTTTCAATATTTTGTTGATCATCGATTACATTATTAGCAGCCTCTTGTTTGTTTTCAGAGGCTTCAGCATGATGTGTAGTAAATGCTGCACCAAATAAAGTAAGGGCGATCATTGATGGGAATTTAAAGCTAAATTTTTTCGACATAATAGTTGCTCCTTTTTTAATTTACTTTTTTATTATAACGTCAAGAAAAGTAAGAGTAATTATTTTTAACTAATTTGTAAACTAAATTTAATTTTGTTTTTAAAAATATCTACCTGGTGTAAATGGAATTCAAGTATCGAAAAATGTAATTTAAATTATTTTATACATTTTAATATGAACAATATTTTCTTCTTGAAAAGGAAGACCAATACTAACATAACCTAGTTTTTCATAGAACGGTTTAGCTTGTAGTTGTGCGTTTAAAATAAGTTTATGATGATGTTTTCGTTTTGCAATACTTTCAATCGTGTTCATTAATGTTTTACCGAATCCTTTATTGCGATAAGGTTTTAAAATTGCTACACGTTCTACTTTTATACCATCTTCATATGGACGAAATCGTGCACAAGCAAATGGATGATTATCGTGATATCCAATAATATGAGTAGAAGTATTTTCAAATGCATCTAATTCGTTTTCTAATGGAACCCCTTGCTCTTCTACAAAAACTGACTTTCTAATTTCAAAACAGTCAGAAAGCATAGATTGATTAATTACTTCTCTAAACATGTGACATTTACCTACTCTCTTAAATTAAATAAACTCAATCATTGTATAGAATCATTTTATATTATTTAAATATAGAAAAAAAACTCCTTTTACTAAAAAGTAAAAAGGAGTAATAAATTATAATGCTTCTTGGCGAACAATTGCGCAATATTGCCAAAAGATCCTTAATTGTGCGATGTTCCAGTTATTCATACCCATAGTGAAACCTGAAGGTCTAAAAAGATTAACGTCTGTCACCTCTAAAGCAGCTGCAATTAAATATTGCAAAGGAATACTAATGCTTTGCATTGTTTCTGTAATTCCATTTTCATCATATACCCAAGAAAAGGGTAAATCAGATTCAAATACATCTACTTTATTAAAAATTTCAGGTAAAGCAACAATGTAACAAGCTCCATTTACAATTGGATTCACTGAATTTTCACCATAGTATACTAATAATGCCTCATAGTTTTCACGATGTTCATGATTAACATAAAAGAATTCACTTCTAAATAAAGCCATGTCTTGACTATGAATAATTTGTTGTTCTAATACGTTAAACATACCGTTAATATTAGCAATTTTTTCATATGTTTTGCGTGACATTCTACGTGCTCCTCTCAAATTAATATAATTGATTTATTTCATTTTGATTGTTGAAGTCGTTTGAGTTGTCTGGATTGTTGCTATTGACTTGATTACTCGTTTGATCTTGCTGAACCATAGTACTATCAGATGGATTTTGTTCTGATTGTGATTGCGTAGAAGGGTTAGTATCATTACTTTGAATAGAGTTTTCATCTGTTGTGGTATCATTTTGATTATTTTCTAACAGAAACGAATCAATAGGTGTTAACGGTACTAGATTGCCATAATATTTAATGACTCTTTCATCTAATAAATCATTCTTATCTGTTATTTTAGATAGTCCTAAATCAGAACGCAATAAATTTGAATATTTTAATATGCTCTTAATGCTAGGGTGATAATAGTAGATACCATTTAAATAATCATTGTCACCTTTAAGTTGAGACTTTTTAAAGTCTATATTATCAGATAAATAAATTGAAGCTATCGATTTAATTTCTTCTGTTGTTAGGTTATGTTTAGCATTTTTACCTACTATTTGAACGAGTTCATCTAGTCTGTCATATGAATCTAAATTTTTTGCTTTCTGAAATAAAATTTTGATTAAATCCATTTGTCTCTCGCCACGTTTTAAATCTGAATCGTGATGACGCGTGCGTGCTACAGCCAAAGCTTCATCACCATTTAATTTGTGATACCCTTTTTTAACTTTGATTCTTCCAGTATCATCTGTGTTAGGTTCATCTAAATCATAAGGTACATCGTAATAAATACCACCTAATTTATCTACCGCTTGAACAAAGGCATCCATATTAATTCGAACATAATAGTCGACAGGGACATTAAGTGTGGCTTCAACAGTATCCATAGTAGCAATAGGACCTCCATAGGCATGTGCGTGTGTGATTTTATCGTAATAACCTACTTTAGGAATATAACTGATTGTATCACGAGGAATACTTAATAAACGGATTTGTTGTTTATTTGGACTAAGTGTTGCTAAAATCATTGAATCAGTTCTTGAATGTTCAGTCGTTTGACCATTTTTACGTCTACCTTCATTATCGTCTATCCCAAGAAATAATATTGATATAGCGTTTTTAGAAGGATTTATTTTGCTATTTCTTAAAGTAGAATGACGTTTTGCATCAGATTTATTATATGAAGATTGCAAAGCATTCTCAGAATGATGATATAAATTGACAATAAAAATGACAGGAACAACAATAAGTAATAATGTTAATAGCATCATAAAATATTTTAAAAAACGATTCATAATTATGTGCTCCTATACGTATTTATTAAAAAAATAAGTTAATAATTTAATCATACCATTTTAATATAAAAGAATAATAATTATTACTCCCATAGCCATAAATTGTATTACTAATTAGCTAAAATTACAACTTAATTTTAATATAAAAAGATAATGTTTAAAAACTTTTATTTACAATGAAGCAGGCTTGAAAATTTACTTTATCGGTCTAAAGAATGATGTAATAAAAAATAGTCGGAGTAAGATATATTAAAGATGATATTTTAGGGGGAATAATATATAATATAATTTATTGAAAGAATAAAAAATTAATAAAATAGTGTAGAGTTAATAGTTTTTATTAAATTGTAATGAGGCAGCAAATGAAAAAAAGAATAGAAATAATAACATTAATCATAATTTTAATCATCTTAGTAACATTATTCGTTATATTCTTAATGAAAGTATATAAAACAAATCATAAAGATACAGAATATAACAAAATTAATGATAATAAAACGTATTTACAAAAAAGAGATTATCATGTATCGAAATTGCCACATTTAAAGATAATTGAAGTCGAAGAACCACATATCAAAAATATTGATGAATATTTAAAAGCAATTCATTTTAATGGGGCAGTTACAGTTCTTGAAAATGGTAAATTAAAGTTGAATAAAGGATACGGTTATCAAAATTTTCATCATAAAACTAAAAACTCACCAAATACAATGTATTTAATTGGTTCCGCACAGAAATTTACAACTGGATTAATTCTAAAAAAATTAGAAAATGAAAATAAAGTGAATATAAATGATTCTGTCACTAAATATTTACCTTGGTTTGAAACGACAAAAAAGATAACTTTAAAAGATCTAATGTTACATAGAAGTGGGCTATATAAATTTGAAGCTTCTCCTAAAACTAAAAGTCTTGATGGTGCAGTACATGCAATACAAGCAAGGGGAATTGATGAAAAATTTTATCATAAACATTTATATAATGATGCTAATTACTTAGTGCTTGCTCAAGTAATAGAAGTAGTCACACATAAACCCTATGCTGCGAATTATTATGATGATTTAGCACAACCATTTAGTTTACAACATAGTGCTTTCTTTAATGAAAAACCATATAAAAAATATATGGCTACAGGATATAAAATGATTGACGGTAAATTAACTGCTATGAAACCAAATATATTAGCTCAATATTATGGAGCAGGTAATTTATATATGACAACATATGATATGGCTCATTTAGTAAATAATTTAAAAAATAATAATATTTTTAGTGAATCAGTGTCAACACCACTGACTCAGCAATTAGGAACAACAGCATATCCTGAATCTTATCGTTACGGATTTTATGTTACACCGCAATATAACAGAATTAATGGTGTATTCTATGGACAAATATTTACCGTCTATTTCAATCAACATTATGTCATCGTACTTGCTTCAAATATAGGTGATAATTCTAAAGTAACAAATGAAAATCGCATCTCATATATTTATCATAAAATACTAAATCAACAATCTTATTATCAATAAGAGTAAAATTAAATATTAAAAGGTCGGAACATTAATTGTTTCGACCTTTAATTTTTTAAAGTATTTAAAAATATTGTTTTATAATGTTCATTTATACTTGATACGACTACAGAACAATTAGGATAGGAAGATTCAAAATCAACTACAGTAGCACCACGAGTCAGTGACCCTTGTAATTCAATTTGCACATCTGCTTCTTTAATTTCATAACTCTTAGGATCAAGTAAATAAAGAATCGTAAATGCATCATATAGTTTTATTCCTTCTTTAAAATCTTCACCGCGATAGTGTTGGAAAATATGATACAACATTTGTGTTGTGTTGTTTTTATCTTTAAGAGTGTCTAAATAAGAATGAGTAAATAATGATTGACGCGCTAAATCTAAGCCAATCATCGTTAAAGGTAAACCAGCATTAAAAACGATATGAGCTGCTTCAGGATCACAATAAATATTAAATTCAGCTAGGGGAGTAACATTACCTCTTCCAGTACTACCACCCATCATAATAATTTCTTTAACATGGTTTTTGCATTCAGGATACGTATTAAAAAGTAGAGCTATATTTGTTAAAGGGCCTAAAGTTACAAGAGTAATAGGTTCATTAGAATGACTTAATATCTCATTCATAGCTTCTACAGCATGAGAAGACGCTAAATCTGAAGTAGAAATTGTAGGGAATTGATAGCCATCCATACCACTTTCTCCATGAATATGACTAGCATCTTGTATTTCACTTATTAATGGTTGAGAAGCTCCTCTATGAATAGGGACCTCACTGTTGAAAAAGGCTTTTAATTTTAAAGCATTCGCTGTGGTTTTCTCAACACCTACATTTCCATTTACAGTAGAAATCATTTTGACATCAAATTTTGTATGAGATAATGCAAGAGCGATTGCTGCTGCATCATCTATACCTGGATCAGTATCAATAATAATAGGTAATGACATGAATACACCTCCAAAGATTTTTACTTTTTCTTATATCTATCATACACAAAGAAGTAATTAATATAAACAAAACAAAAAGCCTGTACAAGTTAAAAAACTCGTACAGGCTTTTTAAGAAAGGTAGAAATTGAATTATAAGTGACTAGAATGTCCACCTTGCATAACCCAATAAGTACCAATAACTGTGATTAAAGTAATAATAATCGCAAAGATAACTTTGGCAGATTGTAAACGTCCATCTTTACCTTCAGTTAAGTGCATGAACATTAATAATTGTAATGCAGCTTGGATGAAAGCAAAACCAAAGATAATTGTTGTTTTAGCATGGAATGTCATGTTTGTGTATAGAGTTACAAAAACTGCTAATAACGTTAAAACGATTGAAGCAATAAAGCCAACTGTATGTTTTACGATTGTGTTCATCCGCTATACACCATCCCTATCATATATACGGCAGTAAAGATGAAGATCCATACAACATCTAAGAAGTGCCAGTATAAACTTACTATAAATAATTTTGGAGCATTAAATTTATTTAATCCACGTGTTGCTACTTGGATTAATAAACAAATAATCCAACCGATACCTAATGAAACATGGGCACCATGTGTACCTAATAGGATGAAGAAACTTGACCAGTAAGAGCCTACTTTAGGTGTTACACCTTCAGAAGCATAATGTGCAAATTCATAAATTTCGAATCCGACAAATACTAAGCCAAGGATTACTGTTAAAATCATCCAAAACATCATTTTACCTTTTTCTTCTTTACGTAAGTAGTAAATTGAAATACCACAAGTATAAGAACTGATTAATAAGGCAAATGTCATGATTAGGACAAGTGGTAATTCAAACAATTCAGTTGTCAATTTACCACCGTAACCGCCCCCATGTTGCAACGTTAATAACGCTGCAAATAGGGTACCGAATAATGCAAATTCGGCTGTAAGGAAAATCCAGAAGCCAAGTTTATTCAATTGACCTTCATGCGTACGTGAATCAATAGTGTTTGTATCATGACTCATGACCTACAGCCTCCCTTTCTTTAATACGTGCTTCTCTTAAACGTGCTTCGTTTTCAGCAACTTCAGAAGCTGGAATATGATAACCGTGATCTTGTACGAAACTTTGATAAATCATAGTTCCGAAGATACCAGCTACACAAATTAGGAATGGAATGATAGATTCGAAGATTAAGAAGAAACCACCAACTAACATGAATATACCCATAAATACACCAGTATGTGTGTTGTTAGGCATATGAATGTCTTTGTAGTTATGATTGTCTAAGAAATGACGACCATGTTCTTTCATATCAACAAATGTATCATAGTCATTCCAATCTGGAGTGATTGCGAAGTTGTATTTAGGTGGAATAGCAGAAGCTGTTGACCACTCTAAAGTACGACCTAAACCATCCCAGTTATCTCCAGTTGCTTCACGTGGAGATTTAATGTGGCTGTAGATAATGCTTGCTACTAAGAATAGGAAGCCGACTGCCATCATTAATGCACCGATAGTTGAGATGAAGTTTAATAACCACCAACCATCAGATGGCATATATGTGTATAAACGACGTGGCATACCGTCTAAACCAAGAATGAATTGTGGTAAGAAACATACGTTAAATCCAATCATGAATAACCAGAATGCCCATTTATTTAATTTTTCATTTAATTTGTAACCCATCATTTTAGGATACCAGAAGATTAAACCAGCTAGACAGGCAAATACTACACCAGTAACCAATGTATAGTGGAAGTGAGCTACTAAGAAATAAGTGTTGTGATATTGATAGTCAGCTGATGCCATTGCTAACATTACACCAGTAACCCCACCTAATAAGAAGTTAGGGATAAAGGCTAATGAGAATAACATTGGTGACTCAAAAGTAATACGTCCTTTATATAATGTTAATAACCAGTTAAATAATTTAACTCCGGTAGGTACACCGATTAACATTGTTGAGATTGAGAAGAATGAGTTAATTAAAGCACCATTACCCATTGTGAAGAAATGGTGAACCCAAACTAAGAAACTTAAGAACGCGATACCAGCAGTTGCCCACACCATACTTTGGTGACCGAATAAACGTTTACGAGCAAATGTTGGAATAATTTCTGAATAAATACCAAATGCAGGCAAGATAACGATATAAACTTCAGGGTGCCCCCATACCCAGAAGAAGTTTGCCCATAACATTGGCATACCGCCATCTGCTACTGTAAAGAAATGAGTTCCGAATACTCTATCAGCTGTCATTAAAGCAAGAACAACTGTGAATACTGGGAATGCTAAAATTACGATTAATGTCGTAATAAAAGTAGTTACAGTAAACATAGGCATTTGCATAAACTTCATAGTAGGTGTTTTACATCTAAGTATTGTTACAAAGAAGTTAATACCTGTCATTAAAGTACCGATACCTGAAATTTGAATTGCTACTAAGTAGTAGTTAACTCCTGGACCAGGACTAAATTCTCCTGCTAGTGGAGCATAGTTTGTCCAACCAGCTGCTGGTGATCCACCTACGATAAATGATAGGTTAAATAAAATCATACCAACAAAGAATAACCAGAAGCTGATGTTGTTCATTACAGGGAATGCCACATCACGAGCCCCAATTTGTAAAGGAACAACAACGTTCCATAAACCGAAAACGAATGGCATAGCCATAAAGATAATCATGATAACGCCGTGCGTACTAAAAATTTCGTTATAGTGATTTGATTCCAAGAAAGTATTATCCGGAATAGTTAATTGAGTACGAAGTAATAACGCATCAATACCACCACGAACGAACATTAATACTGCACAAATTAAGTACATTAAACCGATTTTTTTATGGTCTACGGATGTGAACCATTCTTTGTATAGATATTTCCATAATTTGAAATAAGTAATTACTGCGATTAAACCGATAACTAAGAATGGAGCACCAATTTGTGCCATAGTAATCATCCAGTTACCTTTAACGAGTAATTCATCCCATGGAAAATTCATTAATGTTCACCTCCATGATCATTATCTGCTTTAGACGCATTCTCGTCTTTAGCTCCTTTATTGATTTTTTCCATTTCCTTAGCGTTGTGAGTTTCTTCATCTTTGAACTCACTATCGTAAGGGTCATCGTTGCCTAAAATCATTGGCTTCATACCATGACGAGGATAGTTGACATTTGTAACTGTTACCTTACGAGCTGGTTTTTGAGGTTTATCTGTTACATCTTTGTAAAGATCTTTTTCAGCAACGAAGTTAGGATCTTTTTGAGTATAGTTGTAACGTTTATATGCATAGAAGATATACTCTGGATCAGCTGCAGGATCGACAAATGCCATGTGAGTACCACTAAATGTTAATTCTTTATTTGGAGTACTTGGTAAGATTTGTTTATCAAACTCATCTTGGCTAATAGTTTTCTTACTTTTAGCATCTTTAACCCAAGCATCGAAATCTTTTTGGTCTACAGAGTGAACTTTAAATGTTTGGCGAGAGAAACCTTCACCATTGAAGTTAGAGTTACGTCCTCTGAATGTACCAGCTTGATCGGCTGTTAAAGTCCAATTCATTGTCATGCCAGTCATGGCATATTTTTGACCACCTAATTGAGGAATCCAGAAACTAGTCATTGTATCCATAGATTGTAATTTAAATACCACTGGACGGTTTTTAGGAATAGTTAATGTATTCACTGTTTCAACCTTTTGTTCTGGATAAGCAAAGAACCATTTATATCCGGCACTAACTGCATAGACAACTAATGGATCTTCCTTACTTTCAGGTGGTTTCTCGTAATCGTATAATGTTTTAACTGTTGGAATAGCTAAAGCAATTACGATTAAGATTGGTACCACAAACCAAATTGTTTCAATTAAAGAATTGTGGTGCATCTTACCAGATTCGTCATTTTTATTGTAACTATACTTGAAAATAAAAACAGCGAACATAGTAAGTACAACAGCAACAATAACAAGCATGAAGATGATTGAGTAAATAATCAAGAACTTCTGACTACTTGCTACTGGCCCTTTTGCATTAAACACTTCTATGTTTGAACAACCACTAAGTAAAATTAGTGTGCCAAACATAAGAAGCAACGACTTAAATTTTGACACTTTTTTGACCTCCTAATACTACAAATGTAGGGCTTACCATTAATTTTAGTTTATTACGCGATATTTACAAGACCTTATTAGAAAAAAATTACAATAATAAATAGGAAAAAACTAGTAACAATAGGAATGACGGGGAATGTAAGGTTTGTTAAAATTATGTGTCTATTCTGTGAAAAATGTCAAAAATAGAAAATTGTTCGTTACATTTGAGAAACATTATCAATTCTAGCGTTTACAATAAAAATTAAATAAAAAAGACGAGATATTCATCTCGTCTTTTTCAGAAAATTGACACATTTATTTAACTTTTATGTAACGTGTTGATGATTCTTCGGCTCCCTCTGAGTCGATGACATTATATCTTACTTTATAAGTACCTACTTTTGACGTATCTACGTGACCATCAACTGTAATTTTATGTGTTAAATCACCATCTTCTTTATCATAGGCACTAATTCCATTTAATACATTATAATCTTGACCTTTTTCAATAACAATATCGTTTACTCCTTTAAGCTGTGGAGTATGATTTGAAGTAGCTTCTGCACTTAAATTTGGAGTCACAAGAGTAGCGGAGACACCGAGAGCTGAAAGAGATTGTATGAGTTTATTCATTACGTTAACCTCCGAATGTAATAAGTCATTTGAATAATTTAACTATACTTTAATTTCTGATTTTTAACATCATACTATAGTCTTAATATAGCTTATTCAAGATTAAATTTAAATGAACTTAAGATAAATAAATATTAAATTTATGTAAAATGAAAGTTCTGTGAATTTAAAAAAATCTATATTACATTATAATAAGTATTGTACTAAAATATATTTGTAGTAAATAAATATATTTTACACATATAATTTTAAGTAGGAGTGGATTTGAATGTTAACAGAACAAGAAAAAGGAATTGTAAAAGAAACTGTTCCAGTATTACAAGAAAGAGGAACAGAGATCACTTCTTATTTTTACAATAGAATGTTTCAACAACATCCAGAGTTAAAAAATATGTTTAACCAAACTAACCAACAAAAAGGATTCCAATCTACTGCTTTAGCTCAAAGTGTATTAGCAGCTGCAGTTAATATTGAGCATTTAGAAAATATTTTGCCAGTTGTTAAAGAAATTGCATATAAACATTGTGCGTTGCAAGTACCACCAGCTGGATATGATATCGTAGGAGAAAACTTAATTGAAGCAATTAAAGCTGTTTTAGGATTAGAAGATAGTCATCCTATTATTCAAACTTGGAAAAAAGCATATCAAGAAATTGCTGATGTATTTATTCAAGTTGAAAAAGATATTTATAGTAAAATGTTATGGGAAGGTTTCCAACCATTTAAAATAGAAAAAATTGACCAACTTTCATCTGATATTAAATCCTTTACTGTAGTATCAGATAAATATGATTTAAGTCAATTTACACCAGGAGAATATATTACAGTTGATGTAAGTAGTGAAAAAATGCCTTATCGTGCAAAACGTCACTATTCAATTGTTAGTGGCGATAACAATCATTTAACTTTTGCTGTCAAACGTGATGTATCTACAGACCATGAAGGTGAAGTTTCAACTATTTTACATGATGAATTAAAAGAAGGAAATGATATTAACTTATCAGCTCCAGTAGGTCCATTTGGTGTGGTTAACCAAAATCAACCACAAGTATTTATTGGTGCGGGTATTGGTGTCACACCACTTGTTTCAATGTTTGATAAAGTAGCTGAAAATGGAAGTCATGCACAGTTTATTCAAGTAACTGGAGACGTTAACGATACACCATTCACTTCTCATTTAAAAGATATTTCAAAACGCTACGACAACGCGAAATATGAATTATATGATAGACAAGCTAAAGGTTATTTAACTAAAGAAACTCTTGAAAATTATGTGAATAATGATAGTGAAGTATATGTTTGTGGAAGTGCTAAATTTATTCAATCAGTGATTGAAGTATTAAAAGAAATAGGCGTAAGCCAAGAACATATTCATTATGAAACATTTGTTCCAAAATTAAGTGTTTCAGTATAAATGTAATATATTATTAAAAAAAGAGAGAGGCATAATTAATTTGAAATTATGTCTCTCTCTTTTTTAATAATAAACGTTTGAATTTAAATTATTCAATGCCTCTACGCATTTTTTCAGCTAATAATGTATTATTTAAAACCATCGTAATAGTTAAAGGACCTACACCGCCTGGTACTGGAGTAATAGCACCTGCAATTTCTTTTACTTCTTCAAATTCAACGTCACCTTTTAGTTTGCCATTTTCATCAGGAGTATTACCTACATCCACAATCACTGCGCCTTCTTTTACATCGTCTTTAGTAACTAATCCAGGTTTACCTACTGCACTGACGATAACATCTGCATGTTTTAAATGGCTATGCATATCTTTAGTACGTGAATGTAAGATTGTTACTGTCGCATTTGCTTGTAATAATAACTTAGACACGGGTTGACCTACAATGTGACTTCGGCCAATTACGACAGCATTTTTACCTTCTAAATCGATATCTGCATGTTTTAAAATTTCCATAATTCCTAATGGTGTACAAGGAACAAACGTTTGTTCATCAATGTATAATTTACCAATGTTTGATGGGTGAAAACCATCAACGTCTTTTTCTGGATTAATTGCTTCTAAAATTTTTTGTTCGCTAACCTGTTTAGGAAGAGGTACTTGGACTAAAATACCACTTACCGAATCATCATTATTTAAACGATCTAGTTCTTTTAATACGTCTTCTTCAGAAGTATCTTCAGATAAATGAACAATTTCAGATATCATCCCTATTTTTTCAGCAGCTTTCTTTTTAGAATTAACATAGCTTTGACTTGCACCATCATTCCCAACTAAAATAACGGATAATTTTGGTGTATATCCCTTTTCTTTTAAAGTTTCAACTTGGTCTTGCAACCCTTGTCTATAATCTTTTGCAATATGTTTCCCATCTAAAATTTTTGCAACCACAAAAAACTCCTCCTTGTTTATTAAACATCTGTCTATAGATTAACTTTAAAGGTATAAAAACGTCAAATTTTAGCTAAAAAGCGTAAATTAAGTTAAGAAACATAGATAAAGTTCGATTTTTGATTGAAATTAAATCTTATACTTGGTATGCTATACGTGTAATATACAACTAATAAGATTTATATTTTAAACTTTGAAAGGGTGTACAAAGTGAAAGTAGCAGTCATTATGGGTAGTTCCTCAGACTGGAAGATTATGCAAGAAAGTTGTGCAATGTTAGAACAATTTGAAATACCATATGAAAAGAAAGTAGTGTCAGCACATCGTACGCCAAAGTTAATGTTTGATTTTGCAAGTGAAGCACGTACAAACGGTTATGACGTTATTATTGCTGGCGCTGGTGGTGCAGCACATTTACCTGGGATGGTTGCTTCAATGACAACGTTACCTGTTATCGGTGTACCTATTGAATCTAAAAGTTTAAAAGGACTAGATTCACTATTGTCTATTGTTCAAATGCCTGGTGGAATTCCTGTTGCTACAACGGCAATCGGTAAATCTGGGGCTAAAAATGCTGGTATTTTAGCAGCGAGAATTTTAAGTATTGGAAATGATTCAGTTCGTAAACATCTTGAACAATATGAACAATCTTTAGTAGATAAGGTAGGCGAAATGCAAGATGAACTTCAATAGATTAAAGTTCGGAGCAACAATTGGTATTATTGGTGGAGGACAATTAGGTAAGATGATGGCACAATCTGCCCAAAAAATGGGCTTTAATGTAGCGTGTTTAGATCCTAATCCAGATAGTCCATGTAAATCAGTAGCAGATGTTTTTATCACGGCAGAGTATGATGATGAAGAAGCCTTAAACAAATTGGGTCAACAATCAGATGTGATTACTTATGAATTTGAAAATATATCTGCTCAACAACTTAAGCAACTAACTCAACAATTTAACATTCCTCAAAGTTATCAAGCAATTGAATTATTACAAGATCGTTTAACTGAAAAACAAACATTAGAATCTGCAGGTACGAAAATTGTTCCTTATGTATCTTTAAAAGATGAAAAAGATTTGAATCAAGCAATTGAAACATTAAGTTATCCATTTATCGTAAAAACACGTTTTGGTGGATATGATGGTAAAGGACAAATTTTAGTGAAAAATGATTCCAATGTTGAAGAAGCTAAAGTACTTGTTTCAAAACATGAATGTGTGGCAGAAAAATTTTTAGATCTCGATCGAGAAGTATCTTTAACTGTAACGATTGGTAATCAAAAACAAATTGCTTATTTCCCACTACAAGAAAACGAGCATCGTAATCAAATACTATTTAAAACTATTATTCCAGCTAGATGCGATAAAGAGCAAGAAGCGAGAAAAGAAGTAGATAAAATAATCGAAAAAGTTCACTTTGTTGGTACTTTTACCGTGGAATTCTTTATTGATAAATCAAATCACTTATATGTAAATGAAATTGCACCGAGACCACATAACTCTGGACATTATACGATTGAAGCATGTGATTATTCTCAATTTGATACACATATCTTAGCAGTAACTGGTCAAGATTTACCTCAAGAGATTGAAATTTTAAAACCAGCTGTGATGATGAATTTACTAGGACGCGATTTAGACTTATTAGAAGATAAATTTGGAGATCATCCTGAATGGCATGTCCACATCTATGGAAAAACAGAACGAAAATCGGATAGAAAAATGGGGCATATGACCATTCTTACAAATAATGTTAATGAAACTGAAAATGAAATGTTGAAACAATTTAAAGGGAGAGAATAATCAATGTCATTACTTTATGAAGGTAAAGCAAAAAGAGTATTTTCAACTGAAACAGTACATCAGTTGAGAGTTGAATACAAAGATGAAGTCACAGCAGGTAACGGCGCCAAAAAGGATAAGATGCAAGGGAAAGGACGTTTAAATAATCGAATTACTTCAATTATTTTCGAATATTTAAATAAACATGGCCTTGAAAGCCATTTTATTAAACAGCTTTCTGAAACTGAGCAATTAGTTAAAGAAGTAAAGATTATACCACTAGAAGTAGTTGTAAGAAATATTGCAACAGGTTCTATTACGAAACGTTTAGGTTTTGAAAAAGGCCATGTATTTGATGAACCACTTGTAGAATTCTTTTATAAAAATGACGATTTAAATGATCCATTGATTACTGATGATCATGTCAAATTACTTCATATTGCTAATGATGAGGAAATTAAGGCATTAAAAGATATGGCTAAAAATATTAATAAAGTATTAATTCAATTAATGAATGAAATGGATTTAAGATTAGTAGATTTTAAAGTTGAATTTGGAAAAACAGAAAATGGTGATATTTTATTAGCGGATGAAATTTCACCAGATACTTGTCGTATTTGGGATAAATATTCAGATACGAATTTCGATAAAGATGTATATAGAAATGATACTGGTTCTTTAATAGATACGTATCAAACATTTTTGGATAAATTGGAGGAACTAAAATAATGAAAACAATTGAACTTCACATTACATTACAACCACAGGTATTGGATACACAAGGTCAAGCATTAAATCGTGCTGTGCATGACTTAGGTTATAAACAAGTTAATGACATTAGAGTAGGTAAAGTATTATATATGACTGTTGATGAAGCTACAGATGAAGCAGTAAATAATATTATTACGACATTAAGCGAAAAGTTATTTGCTAATACGGTTATTGAAGAATATAGTTATAAAATTGTTGATGAAAAGGAGAATGCATAATATGAAATTTGCAGTTCTCGTTTTTCCAGGATCTAACTGTGATAGAGATATGTATAATGCGGCTATTAAAACAGGTGCAGAAGCTGAATATGTAGATTATCGTGAAACATCTTTAAAAGGTTTTGACGGGGTATTAATTCCAGGTGGTTTTTCATTTGGTGACTATTTACGTTCAGGGGCTATGGCAAGTGTCGCTCCAATTATTAGCGAAGTGAAACGTTTTGCCAGTGAAGGTAAGCCCGTTTTAGGTGTATGTAATGGATTCCAGATTTTAACTGAGATAGGACTATTACCCGGCGCCTTATTACATAATGATTCACATCTATTTATTAGCAGAAATGAAAAACTGAAAATTGTTAATAATCAAACTCCTTTTACTAATTTATATGGAGAAAATGAAATTGTTGTTTATCCTGTAGCACATGGAGAAGGACATTATTATTGTACAGATGATATGTACAATGAATTAGTTGAAAATAATCAAATTATTTTAACATATGAAGATAACCCGAATGGGTCTCATGAACATATTGCAGGTATTGTAAATAAAGCAGGCAATGTATGTGGAATGATGCCTCATCCTGAAAGAGCACTTGAAACACTTCTTGGTACAGACAGTGGTGTTAAATTATTCGAAGCAATGGTAAATAGTTGGAGGGAACAAAATGTCTAAGTTTATCGAACCTAGTATTGAAGAAATTAAACTTGAAAAACTATATCAAGACATGGGTTTAAGTGATGAAGAATATAATAAGGTACGTGAGATTTTAGGAAGAGAGCCTAACTTTACAGAAGTAGGTATTTTCTCAGTCATGTGGAGTGAACATTGCTCTTATAAACATTCTAAACCTTTCTTAAAGCAATTCCCGACAACTGGCGAGCATGTCCTTATGGGACCAGGTGAAGGTGCTGGAGTTGTAGATATTGGTGATAATCAAGCGGTAGTTTTCAAAGTAGAATCTCACAATCATCCTTCAGCAATCGAACCTTATCAAGGTGCAGCTACTGGTGTAGGAGGTATCATCAGAGATATCGTATCGATTGGAGCAAGACCCATTAACCTACTAAATAGTTTGCGATTCGGTGAATTATCAGTAAAACAAAATCAACGTTTATTAAAAGGCGTTGTCCGTGGTATTGGTGGTTACGGTAATTGTATTGGTATACCAACTACAGCAGGAGAAATCGAATTCGATGAACGTTACGATGGAAATCCGCTTGTCAATGCAATGTGTGTAGGTGTTATCGATCACGATATGGTACAAAAAGGTACTGCTAAAGGTGAAGGAAATTCAGTCATTTATGTAGGCCTTAAAACTGGACGTGATGGTATTCATGGTGCCACATTTGCATCTGAAGAATTAACTGAAGAAAGTGAAAGTAAACGACCTTCAGTACAAATTGGTGACCCATTTGTAGGTAAAAAATTAATGGAAGCCACACTTGAAGCAATCACATTTGATGAACTTGTAGGTATCCAAGATATGGGAGCAGCAGGTCTTACCTCTTCTTCATCAGAAATGGCTGCTAAAGGCGGTAGTGGATTAGTACTGTATCTAGATCAAGTCCCAACACGTGAACCAGGAATCTCACCATATGAAATGATGTTATCTGAAACACAAGAAAGAATGTTACTTGTTGTTGAAAAAGGAACAGAACAAAAGTTCTTGGACTTATTTGATAAACATGAACTTGATAGTGCAGTAATTGGTGAAGTAACGGATACTGACCGCTTCGTTCTTAAATACGAAGATGAAGTGTATGCAGATATTCCTGTTGATGCACTAGCTGATGAAGCACCTGTCTATATTTTAGAAGGTGAAGAAAAAGAATATAATACCTCAAAAAATGATTATAGTGAGATCAATGTACAAGATGTATTTAAGAAATTATTAAAGCATCCAACAATTGCTTCGAAACATTATTTATATGAACAATACGATCAACAAGTAGGTGCTAATACCATTATTAAACCTGGACTACAATCATCTGTAGTAAGAGTTGAAGGAACAAATAAAGCCATTGCTTCAACCATTGATGGTGAAGCTCGATATGTATTTAATCAACCTTACGAAGGTGGGAAAATGGTTGTGGCAGAAGCTTATAGAAATTTAATTGCTGTAGGCGCAACACCATTAGCTATGACAGACTGTTTAAATTATGGTTCTCCAGAAAAGAAAGAAATTTACCAACAATTGATTGATTCTACAAAAGGAATGGCAGAAGCTTGTGAAGTATTAAAAACACCGGTAGTATCAGGAAACGTTTCTTTATATAACGAAACTAGAGGAACTTCTATTTTCCCTACACCAGTAGTAGGAATGGTAGGACTCATTGAAGATATTCAATATTTAAATGATTTCCATCCAGAAACAGGGCATACATTATATCTTGTAGGAGAAACAAGAAATGATTTTGGTGGAAGTCAAATTGAAAAACTTTTATATAGTAAAGTCAATCATGAGTATGAAGAAATTGATTTAGGTGATGAAGTGGCAAAAGGCGAAGCAATAAAAACATCTATTAGAAATGGAATTGCTTCTCATGTACAAACTGTAGGTAAAGGCGGTTTACTTATTACGCTTGCTAAAATAAGTGCTTATTATAATTTAGGATTAGAAGCAAAAGTAGAACTCTCTGATGCACAATTATTTAGTGAAACACAAGGACGTTATGTCGTTGCAGTCAAAGAAGGACAAACACTAGATGTAGATGGAGCTATTAAAATTGGTGAATTAACAGATGTTGATGAATTTAAAGTATCTAATACTACATCTACAATTACAGAAAAAGTCTCAGATATTAAAGCAATTTGGGAAGGAGCTATTTCAGAATGTTTAACTACAGTGGATTAAACGAAGAATGCGGTGTCTTTGGCATTTGGAATCATTCAGAAGCAGCTCAGTTAACTTATATGGGATTGCATAGTTTACAACATAGAGGGCAAGAAGGTGCAGGGATTGTAGTTTCTGATGAAGATACTCTAAAGGGTGAACGTGGTTTAGGTTTACTTACTGAAGCCATTAAAGAACCACAACTTAATAAACTAAAAGATGGCAATCATGCTATTGGACATGTTCGTTATGCGACATCAGGAAATAAAGGTATCGAAAATATCCAACCATTTTTATATCATTTCTACGATATGAGTGTCGCAATTTGTCATAATGGTAATTTAATTAATGCACAAACTTTAAGACAGTACCTTGAAAAACATGGTGCCATTTTCCACTCATCTTCTGATACTGAAGTGATTATGCATTTAATTCGTCGTAGTAAAGCTCCTACATTTGAAGAGGCGCTAAAAGAAAGTTTACGACAAATTAAAGGCGGATTTACTTTCGCAATATTGACTAAAGACGCTTTGTATGGTGCTGTTGATCCAAATGCGATTCGTCCTCTAGTAGTTGGTAAGATGCAAGATGGAACATACATTTTAGCTAGTGAAACATGTGCCATAGATGTGCTAGGAGCAGAATATGTTCAAGATATTCATGCTGGAGAGTATGTTGTCATTAATCACAATGGCATTGAAGTAAAATCATATACAAGTCACACTAACACAGCTATTTCAGCAATGGAATATATTTACTTTGCGCGTCCAGATTCAACAATTGCTGGAAAAAATGTGCATGCAGTTCGTAAAGTTTCTGGTAAAAAATTAGCTCAAGAAAGTCCGGCTCAAGCAGATATGGTTATCGGTGTTCCAAACTCATCATTATCTGCAGCTAGTGGCTATGCTGAAGAGATTCAATTACCTTATGAAATGGGGCTTGTGAAAAACCAATATGTCGCACGAACTTTTATTCAACCTACACAAGAATTACGTGAACAAGGAGTACGCGTTAAGCTATCGGCAGTGAAAGATATTGTAGAAGGTAAAGACATTATTTTAGTTGATGATTCTATTGTAAGAGGAACAACAAGTAAACGTATTGTCAAAATGCTTAAAGATGCTGGAGCAAATAAAATACATGTACGTATAGCTTCTCCAGAATTTATGTTCCCTAGTTTTTATGGAATTGATGTGTCTACTACTGCTGAATTGATTTCTGCTAGTAAATCTCCAGAAGAAATTTGTGAGTATATTGGTGCAGATTCTCTTGCATATTTAAGTGTTGAAGGTCTTATAGAATCAATTGGATTAGATTTTGATGCACCATATAGTGGATTATGTGTAGAAAGTTTTACAGGAGATTATCCAGCAGGTCTATTTGACTATGAAGAAAACTATTTAAATAATTTAAGTACACGTCAAAAAGAATATATTGATAATCATAAACATTATTTTGATAGAGAGGGAAATATACATGTCTAAAGCGTATGAACAATCAGGTGTTGATATTCATGCAGGTTATGAAGCGGTAGAAAGAATGTCTAGTCATGTTCAACGTACAATGCGTAAAGAAGTACTTGGTGGATTAGGTGGATTTGGTGCGACTTTTGATTTATCCCAGCTTAATATGAAAGCGCCAGTATTAGTCTCTGGTACAGATGGTGTAGGAACAAAATTAAAGCTTGCCATTGATAATAATAAGCATGACACGATTGGTATTGATGCAGTTGCCATGTGTGTAAATGATATTCTTACAACGGGCGCAGAACCGCTATATTTTTTAGATTATATAGCAACAAATAAAGTTGTTCCGGAAGTGATAGAGCAAATTGTAAAAGGTGTGAGTGATGGTTGTGAAGCTACTCATACTGCTCTTATTGGTGGAGAAACAGCCGAGATGGGTGAAATGTATCACGAAGGAGAATATGACTTAGCAGGTTTTGCTGTAGGGGCAGTCGAAAAAGATGAATATATTGATGGATCTGAAGTAGAAGAGGGACAAATTATCATTGGTTTAGCTTCTAATGGAATTCATTCTAATGGGTATAGTTTAGTAAGAAAGTTAATTCAAGAATCCGGAATTAATTTGAATGATTCATTTGATGGAAGTACTTATCTTGATACATTTTTAGCTCCGACTCAATTGTATGTGAAACCTATTTTAACTTTAAAAGAAAAAGTTAAAATCAAAGGCATGAATCATATTACTGGTGGCGGATTTTATGAAAATATACCTAGAGGCTTACCTAACGGGTTAGCAGCTAAAATTGATACACAATCCTTCCCAACACCAAAAGTATTTGAATGGTTACAACAACAAGCTGACATTGAAACGAGTGAAATGTATAACGTTTTTAATATGGGCATAGGCTATACTGTCATTGTAAATAAAGAAGATGTATCTAAAGCACTTGATATCTTAAAAGAACAAGATATTGCTGCATATCAAATAGGGGAAATTGTTAAAAGTAATGATGCACCGATTTATCTTGAGGGGGTATAGATATGACTAAGGTGGCTATATTTGCCTCTGGATCAGGAAGTAACTTCGAAAATATTGTATCTAAAGTTGATAAGGGGCACCTTAATAATATAGAAATTACTTCTTTGTATACAGATCATCACGATGCTTATTGCATTGAGCGTGCAAAACAGTTGAAAGTGATGGTTCATATTAATGAACCTAAAGACTTTGAAAACAAAGCAGAATATGAACAAAAATTAATTCAACTTCTTCATAGTGAAGAGGTGGAGTGGATTATCTTAGCAGGTTATATGAGATTAGTGGGACCAGACTTATTAAATGCTTATGAAGGTAAAATATTGAATATTCATCCTTCATTATTACCAAAGTACAAGGGGAAAGATGCAATTGGTCAAGCATTTAATAGTGGGGATAAGGAAACAGGTTCAACAGTTCACTATGTAGATAGTGGAATGGATACGGGAGAAATAATTGAACAACGAAAATGTGATATAAAACCGGACGATACAAAAGAAGCGTTAGAAGAACGTGTGAAACAATTAGAATATGAACTTTATCCAAGTGTAATAGCTAAAGTTATTAAATAAGGAGCATAGTTAATCATGAAAAAAGCAATTATTAGTGTTTCAAATAAAAGTGGAGTCGTGGAATTTGCTAAATCATTAACGCAATTAGATTATGAATTATATTCAACGGGCGGTACAAAACGTGCTTTAGAAGAAGCTAATGTAACTGTTAAATCTGTATCAGAGTTGACGCAATTCCCTGAAATTATGGATGGTCGTGTAAAAACGTTACATCCAGCAGTACACGGTGGTATTTTAGCAGATCGTAATAAACCTGAACATTTAGAACAATTATCAGAACAACACATTGATTTAATTGATATGGTTGTGGTCAACTTATATCCTTTCCAACAAACTGTAGCTAATCCAGATGTAACTGAAGATGATGCAATTGAAAATATCGATATTGGTGGTCCAACTATGTTACGTGCTGCAGCCAAAAATTTTAAACATGTAACAACCATTGTCCATCCATCTGATTATAATGAAGTCATTCAACGAATTAAAGAACATCGACTTGATGAATCATACCGTAAGTCATTAATGATTAAAGTATTTGAACATACAAATGAATATGATCATGCAATTGTAAGTTTCTTCAAAGGAGATAGTGAAGAATTACGATATGGTGAGAATCCTCAACAATCAGCACGTTTTGTTCGTACTTCTAATAGTAAACATACTATTGCTGGTGCGAAACAATTACATGGTAAGGCATTGAGTTTTAATAATATTAAAGATGCAGATTCAGCATTAGCATTAGTGAAAAAATTTAAAGAACCAGCTGCCGTTGCAGTTAAACACATGAATCCATGTGGTGTAGGTATTGGCACTGATATTGAAACTGCATTTAAACATGCGTATGATGCAGATAATCAGTCTATCTTTGGTGGGATCATTGCACTCAATAGAACAGTTACCAAAGATTTAGCGGAAACGTTACATTCTATTTTCTTAGAAGTTGTCATTGCACCAAAATTTGATAAAGAAGCTTTAGATATTTTAACTCAAAAGAAAAATATTCGCTTATTAGAAATTGATATGACAATTGATAATCGTGAAGAAGAATTTGTTTCAGTCTCAGGTGGATATTTGGTTCAAGATAAAGATAATTACTAAGTGTCTAAAGAAGAAATGAAGGTTGTTACAGACGTTGAACCTACCGATGCTCAGTGGGAGGCAATGCTTCTAGGATGGAAAGTTATTCCATCAGTGAAAAGTAATGCAATCATTTTAAGTAATAATAAACAGACAGTTGGAATTGGTGCAGGACAAATGAATAGAGTAGGTGCAGCTAAGATTGCATTAGAGCGCGCAATTGAAATAAATGACAATGTAGTAATGATTTCTGATGGCTTCTTCCCAATGGATGATACTGTTGAACTTGCTGCAAAACATGGTATTAAAGCTATTATTCAACCAGGCGGTTCAATTAAAGACCAAGATTCGATTGATATGGCTAACAAACATGGTATTGCTATGGTTACTACTGGTATGCGTCATTTTAAACACTAATTTAAAATAATTGAGAGAATAGAGGGAGAAAAGAAATGAATGTTTTAGTTATAGGTGCAGGCGGTCGTGAACATGCATTAGTATCAAAATTACATCAGTCGCCACTTATTGAAAAACTTTATGCTATTCCTGGAAATGATGCAATGACTCATTTAGCTGAAATACACACTGAAATTGCTGAAACCGACCATAAGGCTATTTTACAATTTGTTCACCAACATCATATAGAATGGGTGATTATTGGTCCAGAACAACCATTGATAGATGGTTTATCTAATAAATTGAGAGACAATCATGTTAAAGTCTTTGGTCCTAATAAAGAAGCAGCCCAAATTGAGGGTTCTAAATCTTTTGCTAAAAGGGTAATGGAAAAATATGATATTCCAACTGCTGATTATAAAGAAATAGACAATAAAACTGAAGCACTTAATTATGTAAATGATTGCGAATTACCTATTGTAGTCAAAAAGGATGGGTTAGCTGCTGGTAAAGGCGTAATTATTGCTAATACACGAGATGAAGCAATTGAAGCGGTAGAAGTGCTATATCCACAAGAAGATGGAAAAGTTGTCTTTGAACAATTTCTTGAAGGAGAAGAATTCTCATTAATGACATTCATTAATGGTGATTATGCAGTTCCTTTTGACTGTATTGCTCAAGATCATAAACGTGCCTATGATAATGACGAAGGTCCTAATACTGGTGGGATGGGCGCTTATTGTCCTGTTCCTCATATTTCAAATGACGTTTTAGAACGTACAAACAAAGATATTGCTCAACCAATTGCTAGAGCGTTAAAAGAAGAGGGTTATGACTATTTTGGTTTACTTTATATAGGTGCAATTTTAACTAAGGAAGGTCCTAAAGTTATTGAATTTAATGCACGATTTGGTGATCCAGAAGCGCAAGTATTGTTAAGTCGTCTAGAAAGTGACTTGATGGCACAAATCGTTGCTCTAGACCGTAAAGAACCTATTCGTTTTCAATGGATTAACGATTATGTGGTAGGAGTAATGCTTGCTTCGAAAGGCTATCCTGGGTCATATGATAAAGGTGCAGAGGTTTCAGGCTTTGAATTAAATAACCATTATTTCGTTAGTGGTTTGAAAAAAGAAAATGATACATTTCTTACATCTGGCGGACGAGTTGTATTAGCCATTGGAAAAGGAAAAACTATTCAACAAGCACAAAAAGATGCTTATGGAAATGTAGAAAAAATTAAGAGTGATCAACTATTTTATCGTAAAGATATTGGAAATAAAGCACTCAAATAAACTAAAAATAATAACCCATAGATGACATTCATCTATGGGTATTTTATAATGCTAGGGCTTAATATACTAGCAAGATGAATTTACTGTGTTTTTGAAACTGCTTTTATCTTTGAACTCAATCTTTACTTTAGTTTGTCTTATGTTATATATTACTCTAACATTTCTGAAACACGAGCATCTTTAATACCAGTGATTGGAAAATATTGAGATAAATAAAAAGCAATAATAAGTAAAGCAATTGTCATACCAATAAAAAGAATATCTTTGTATGAGAAAGGTGCTTTATAATAATAGGTACGTGGGCCATCTTTAAATCCTTTTGATTCCATAGCTACTGATAATTGATGTGCACGACGTATGTTTTGGCTTAAGACTGGAATAAGTAAGTGTTTTATACGTTTAAATCCACGATAATTGGAAGCATCAATCATTTGGTAACGCATTTTTAAAGAACGTCTTAATTGGATAAATGATGTGAAAATAAGTGGTACCATACGAATAGCAGCCATAAATGCATAAGCGATTTTAGGTTTTACTTTTAAATGTTGCATTAAACTATAGAAAATCATTACAATTTGTGATGTTAATGCAATCAACACACCAAACATTGAAACTGTAATTGTTCTTAAAGATAAGTGAAGACCTCTTACAATGCTCTCAGTACTAATATGAATAATTCCCCATTCAAATAACATATGTGTACCATCACCATATAAAATCATGAATAATGATGATAGCAAGGCAAAGAGAATGGTTGCTGATAAAAATGCAGCAATGACTTTAAAAGCTGTACCATTAAAAGATAATAAAAATATAAACATCAATAAAGTAATATAAATCATATAATCAAAATTATGCACAAAAATGATAAAAATAAATAACAAAACTCCAAGAATTAATTTCGTAATAATGTTTACATCATCTACAAGTGTATGACGCTTTTTCCAACGTTCAAACATTTGATTCACCTGCCATTTCTAAAAGCTTATGATTTTCTACGACAAGTCGACGTGTTGGATAACGATGAATAATTTCAGGGTCATGCGTCACCATTACGATTGATTGGCCTTGTTCAACACGTTCTTCAAATAGTTTAATAAGTTGAAATGTATTATGACTATCAAGTCCAAATGTTGGCTCATCTAATAAAATAATTTCAGCTTTTGAACTTAAAGCAGTTGCTACGCTCAATCGGCGTTTCTGACCTGTAGATATTTCAAAAGGATGATGATGTTTAACTTTTTCTAAATGTAAAAGTTTCAAAAGATGTTCAGTTTCTTCTTTCGATTTTGCTTTATCAAGATGATTATAATGAATATTAATTTCGTCATAAACTGAATTAGTAATAAACTGAAGTTCAGGATTTTGGTATACAAGATACATATTTTGAGCAGCATCTTTAATTTTCTTCAGTAATCGGTTCTCATAAAACATTGTACCGTTGTATTTCACTAATTGCATCATAGATTCAAGTAAAGTAGTTTTGCCAGCTCCATTTTTTCCAGTAATTGTAATCCATTCTCCAGGATGAATATTTAGTTCTGAAACTTCAAATAGTGTATTTTTACTGCGAATTATTTGTCCGTTTTGAAATTTAAAAAGTGTTTTAGAAGTCTGTGGTGTTAAATCTGTTCGTATAGGTGCATAATCCCATGCATGAGGGTGCCATACGCCAAATTCAGTAAGTAACGATTCACAATGTTTGAGTATGTATTCAGGTGTATTATCAGCTATAATTTCTCCATCATAGTTCATTAATATGACTCGATCTACATGATGCCAAATATGTTCCACTTTATGTTCTACAATTAATACCGTTTGATCAGTCCATAATTGAATGAGTCGTTGCCATAAGTCAGCAGTTGCTTGTACATCTAACATAGCTGTAGGTTCATCTAAAAAGAGTGTATCAGCTTTCTGTAAAATGGTTTCGACGATAGCAAGTTTTTGTTTCATGCCACCACTTAAATTATTTACGAAAGTTGAATTATCTACATCTAAATCTACTGACGCAAGTGCTTTTTTAATTTGTTCATCCATGTCTTCTCTTGGCACTTGTTGATTTTCTAAGACGAAAGCTAATTCTTCGTAAACTTTTGGCATACAAAATTGTGTATCTGGGTCTTGAAAAATAACCCCTGAATTAGGGTCAATGTCTAGTTCATCATATTTCATCGGTAATTCTATAAGATTAGGAACAATACCACTCAGTACATTAAGTAATGTGCTTTTACCAGATCCTGAAGGACCTAGTAAAAGCACTTTTTCTTTATCTTTAATTTCTATATTTAGATTATCGAAAATTTTTCGATCACCATTTGGATATTTTAGACGTAAATTTTTGACTTTTAACACAATCATTTCCCCTTATAAGTTGTCGTAATCTTTTTGAGAGGCAGGACGGAATAATTTAGTTACTCCAGTTTGATCTAAGGCTTTTACAATTAAATAAGAGAGTATACCAGACAGTACAATACCACTAATAGCACGGAAAATGATGAAAAGTAGTAAGTTCCAACCCGCAACTTCGTTTAGATAGCCATAAAAATAATCTACAGGGAAAGATACTAATGCTGTTACTAAACCAGCTAACATTGCTACCATTAAAGAACGTGATTTGTATTTAAAGATAGCAAACACAACTTCACATGCTAGACCTTGTAAAATTGCATATACTATAGTAGGAATATCAAATTTCCCCATAACAATAGTTTCACCTGCACCAGCAGCAAATTCAGCAATTAATGCAATACCTGGTTTAGGAATAATTAAGTAAGCTACAATAGCAGCCATAAACCAAATACCGTATGTAAGTTGTTCTAGATGTATACCAGCTACTTGAGCTAAATTATATGGCAACCACCATAAGTTATAAATGATTGCAAAAATAACAGCAATCAGCACAGTAACTAGAATTTCTGAAAGCTTTAAACCTTTAGACATAAAATAGTTCCTCCTAAAAAAACGCACAACCCTTCGTAGAAAAGTTGTGCGTAAATTTAAATAAAAATGCTATTGATTATTAAAAACATGATTTATTTAAGTTAACACTTTCCTACGCTAGTATTTAACTAGATCAGGTTCAAAGGGTTTGAGGTTAAGCCTCATCTCAGTGCTATACACCCCTAGTGCATTTATATTTTATTTATTTTAAATGTATGACTTTTAATAGTAGATGTCAAGATGCTTTTAATCTATATTTAATTAAAAATAAATTATAATTAAACAGTTTACATATTTAATAAGTGAAATGTAATTAGTTCTAAAAATAATTGAATAAAAGTAGGACAGATTTATTTCCAACTCAGCCATCGATAGCCAATATATTAAAAATACCTGAGACAACTTGTATGTCTCAGGCTTATTCATTAATTACTATTAATGATGACATAAATAAGAAAATTAGTCTAATGTATTTTGAACGTCTTGTTTAGTTTGTTCAATATCATCAGTTTTTTCTTCTTTTTGTTCTTTTAATTTTTCTTCATATTCTTTTGCTTTTTTTGCATCTTCATGTGTCATAGGACAACTCTCCTTTTTCATAAATTACTTTACAAAACTAATATACCCAATTAATAAAAGAATAAACTTCATCTCAGTCTAGAGAAGTATTTTATTTTTTATTAAAGACAAGAATAGAAAGTTCATATATAATTAATTTTGAGGTGAACTGTATGTCTTTTGTTAAGAAACACGCCGAGATTATCTATAGTTACTTGATCGGTATCGTTTCACTCTTCACAGGTCTCATTATCTTGATCAATTTGCCTTTAATTCATAAACTAAAAAATAAAGATAAAATTGACTTAAAAATACATAATATATGGGACTTTCTTAATGCATTTTTTAGTGAAATAATTAGAGTGATGAGTAGATTCATAGGCAACTTTCCAGTTGTAAGTGCAGTCATAATTATTCTATTTGGTATTCTAGTCATATTGATTGGATATACGTTATTTAGAACAACCAAATATGATTACGACATCTCAATTTTCTTTTTAGTCATTGGTATTTTATACTTCCTCATTACAATTACATTGATGACTCAAGTATATGGTTTTTGGGCAATTATATTCATTATTCCATTTGTGATTCATACAGGATATATCGTTTATAAAGATGAATTGTATCAAGAAAATAGAAAAGTTCATTATTTATGGATTATTATTTCATATGGAATAAGTTACTTGATTACTCAACTGTCATTGTATGGCAAAATCGATGCAAATGAGATTGAGCCTATTGATATTTTAAGTGTAAATACATTCTTCATCATTATGTGGTTATTAGCTCAAGCGGCAATTTGGAATTTCTTATTCTTACGCCGTGCGTTACCTTTAACAAAAGAAGAATTAGGGGAAGAAGAGCCTGAATTATCAAGAACTCAAAAAGGAAACGTTTCGACTCAATCAAAAGTTCATTTTAAACAACTTCAAGATAAAACATCAGAATATGCACATAAGACAAGAAGAAGTGTAGATTTAGATAAAATTAGATCTAAACGCGATAAATTTAAAAGTAAATTTAAAAATATTGTAGATATAGAAGAAGATGATATTCCTAAGTGGATGAGACGTCCTAAATGGATTAAACCAGCATATGTGGAAATTTTCTGTGGGTTTATCTTATTCTTATTTACATTTATAGAATTTAATAACAGAAATGCTCTATTTGTATCTGGAGAATGGAAATTATCACAAACTCAATACGTGATTGAATGGATTACATTGTTAATATTACTCTTTATTATTATCATTTACATTGCTACGACATTTACTCATTTTTTAAGAGGCAAATTTTACTATTTACAGTTGTTTATGATTAGTATTCTATTTTTCAAATTGCTTACTGAATTTATTAATATAATGATTCATGGTCTATTACTTTCAATATTTATAACACCTACATTAATTATTATGTTAATACCTGTAATTATAGCATTTTCATTGCAATTAAAAGAAAAACCATAATCTGAGTAAGGGAGTGGAATAGAATTCATTTTTGAATTCATTGTTCCACTTCTTTTTTTAATTTAATATTTAGGTGAAGAATTTTAAATTTGTTAAAATAGTAGAGTAAATCACAACAGATTCGTTAAAAAAATTAAAATAGGAGAAATTAAAATGAAAATAGCAACTTTAAATAAAGGCAAAGAAACTAAATATTTAAATCAATATCCTTTAGTTGAAGAAGAAGATATTTTTCAACATGATCATTTAAAAGAAGGTGACTTGTTTAATATAGTTACTGAAAATAACCAATACATAGCAACAGCTTATGTAGGACGTCAACATAAAGGCATAGGATGGGTAATTACATATAGCCAAGAAGAAGATATCAATATTACTTTCTTTGAAAATTTATTTAAAAAAGCGCTAGAAGAAAGAGAGTATTACTATAATATAGAAGGAACTAATGCTTTTAGACTATTTAATGCTGAGGGAGACGGCGTTGGAGGCTTAACTATTGATAATTATAATGGACATTTACTTATTCAATGGTATTCAAAAGGAATTTACAAGTTTCGTTATATAATTATTGAAGCAATAAAAAAAGTATTTAAATTTGAATCTGTTTTTGAAAAAATGCGCTTTAAAGATACGGAGTATACAGGGGGACATGTACTTGGAAAAACTCCAGAATTTCCAATAGTTATTGAAGAAAATTTTACATTTTACAATGTTGATTTAAACGATGGATTGATGACAGGAATATTTTTAGATCAAAAAGAAGTTCGTAAAAAATTACGTGATTATTTTGCTGAAAATAGAAGTATTTTAAATTTATTTAGTTATACGGGCGCGTTTTCAGTAGTAGCATCTAAAAATGCTAAAGTTACAACAAGTGTAGATTTAGCTAATCGTTCTCGTACATTAACCGAAGAAAATTTTGGGTTAAATGGTGTAGACCCTAAAAGTCAATATATCTATGTTATGGATACATTTGATTTTTATAATTATGCAGCACGTCATGGAAAACAATATGACACAATAGTTATTGATCCGCCTAGTTTTGCACGTAATAAAAAGAAAACTTTTTCAGTACAAAAAAATTATGATGATTTAATTAATGGTGCTTTAGAAGTTTTAGCACCAGATGGTACATTGCTGCTATGTACAAATTCAAGTGCTTTTTCTTTAAAAGCATTTAAAAATGTAATTAAGAAAACATTGGAACAAGCTAACGTAGAATATGAAATAGAAGAAGTCATGGGATTACCAAAAGACTTTAAAACACATCCACATTATAAACCTTCTAAATATTTAAAAGCTGTATTCATAAATATTAAGCATTAAAGTACTGAAATAGGGTATTAAATGTATATTGAAAATATTATGAAAAACGAAAGGTGAGTCAGTAAGTGAGTATTATTAATAAAATTACAAATGGAGTTACTGATAAAGTTGGTAAAAAGGTCTTAGATATAGAAGAAATTAACGAAAAAGATATCTTACCTAAAAATGAAGAAGAAATTGCACAACGTAGAGAAAAAGCTAAAGCTGTTGTTAAGAAAAAATCTTTATTATCTTCAGGGATGAGTGTTGTGCCAATTCCAGGATTAGACTTTGGTGTAGATATCAAATTGATGAAAGATATTATTGAAGATATTAATAAAATTTATGGTCTTGATCAAAAACAAGTCAATTCTCTTGGTGAAGATGTTAAAGAACGTATTTTATCAGCAGCAGCAATTCAAGGTAGTTCAATGATTGGTGAAAAAGTAACTAGTGGTGCTTTGAAATTAATTATTAGAGATGTTGCTAAGCGTACAGCAGCAAAACAAACAAAATGGTTCCCAATAGTGGGACAAGCTGTTTCAGCTTCAATTAGTTACTACTTTATGAATAAATTAGGTCAAGATCATATAGAAAAATGTGAAAAAGTTTTACGTGATATTATTTAATTTTTTAAAAATGTAGTATAATAAAAGGGAAGAAATTTATATATAACATTAGAAAATTGACTAACATAACGCTATACCTATTATAAGTAATCAAACTTTGTTTGATTACTTATATAATGATTGCTACTTTATTAATATAAGTGTATTTTTCTATAATAATTCAATTATATAAGAATTGAATTCAGTTATATATTTTGGTAGTGTTAGGGTATAAATTTTTATGTTAGATAATAAGAAAATTAATTTTCTAACTTACGGAGGAGAAATAGATTATGGAACAAAAATCATATGTAATTGTTGACGAAACTGGAATTCATGCACGCCCAGCTACAATGTTAGTGCAAACTGCATCTAAATTTGATTCAGATATTCAATTAGAATATAACGGTAAAAAAGTAAATTTAAAATCAATTATGGGCGTTATGAGTTTAGGTGTAGGTAAAGATGCTGAAATCACTATCTATGCTGATGGAAGCGATGAACAAGATGCAATTCAAGCTATCAGTGAAGTTTTATCAAAAGAAGGTTTAACAGAGTAATTATGTCTAAATTAATTAAAGGTATTGCAGCTTCTGATGGAGTTGCAATTGCCAAAGCATATTTACTAGTAGAACCTGATTTATCATTTACAAATGAGAAAATTACTGATACTGATGCTGAAATTAAAAAGTTCAGAAATGCTTTAGAAGCTTCCAAAATTGAATTAACAAAAATTAGAAATAATGCTGAAAAATCATTAGGTGCAGATAAAGCTGCTATTTTTGATGCACATTTACTTGTACTTGATGACCCAGAATTAATTCAGCCAATTGAAGATAAAATTGCGAATGAGAAAGTCAATGCTCCAGAAGCATTAAATGAAGTTACGACTCAATTCATTACTATTTTTGAATCTATGGATAATGAATATATGAGAGAACGTGCAGCAGATATTCGTGACGTTTCTAAGCGTGTACTTGCTCATCTTTTAGGCGTGGAGTTACCAAATCCTAGTATGATTGATGAAAGTGTAGTTATTATAGGAAACGATTTAACACCATCTGATACTGCACAATTAAACAAAGAGTTTGTTCAAGGTTTTGTTACAAATATTGGTGGACGTACAAGTCATTCTGCAATTATGAGCCGTTCATTAGAAATTGCAGCCGTGGTTGGTACTAAATCGATTACTCATGAAGTAAAACAAGGAGATATGGTTATTGTTGACGGTATTACTGGTGACGTTATCATAGATCCAACTGAAGACGAACTCATTGCTTATCAAAATAAACGTGAGCGTTTCTTTGAAGATAAAAAAGAATTACAAAAACTTCGTGATGCCGAAACTGTAACTGTTGACGGTGAACATGCAGAATTAGCTGCTAATATTGGTACACCTGATGATTTATATGGTGTTATGGAAAATGGCGCTGAAGGAATTGGTCTTTATAGAACAGAATTTTTATATATGGGTAGAGATCAAATGCCAACTGAAGACGAACAATTTGAAGCGTATAAAAAAGTGTTAGAAACTATGAAAGATAAACGCGTTGTTGTACGTACTTTAGATATTGGTGGAGATAAAGAATTACCATATTTAAATTTACCTAAAGAAATGAATCCATTCTTAGGTTATCGTGCAATTCGTTTGTGCTTAGATCAACAAGACATCTTCAGAACACAATTACGTGCGTTATTACGCGCATCTGCTTATGGTAAATTAAATATTATGTTCCCAATGGTAGCCACTATTAAAGAGTTTAGAGATGCTAAAGCTATTCTTTTAGAAGAAAAAGATAAATTAACTAGCGAAGGACAAGAAGTTGCTGATGATATCGAAGTAGGTATCATGGTAGAGATTCCTTCTACTGCTGCGTTAGCTGATATCTTTGCTAAAGAAGTAGATTTCTTTAGTATAGGAACTAATGACTTAATTCAATATACTATGGCAGCTGACCGTATGTCTGAACGTGTTTCATATTTATATCAACCATATAACCCAGCAATTTTACGTTTAGTTAAACAGGTCATTGAAGCTTCTCATAAAGAAGGTAAATGGACTGGTATGTGTGGTGAAATGGCTGGCGATGAAACAGCAATTCCATTATTATTAGGTTTAGGATTAGATGAGTTCTCTATGAGTGCAACCTCTATTCTTAAAGCTAGAAGACAAATTAATGGTTTAAGTAAAAACGAAATGGCGGAATTAGCAAATCGTGCCATTAATTGTGCAACACAAGATGAAGTTAAAGAACTTGTTCATCGCATTTCTAAATAATATTAAAAATACCTGAGACAACTTATGATGTCTCAGGTTCTTTTTTTATGTATTACAGTTGGATATCAAATATTCTGTTGATTTTTTCTAAATCTACATGATACATAGGCTCCTCATTTAATAAGATAAATGGTGTAGAGAATGCATCATATTCTAACATTTCATTACGATAAGAAGGATGCTTAATATTTTTTTCAATAAAATTAATATGATGTTCCGTTAAATAATTTTTTATAAAATTACAAGGTGGACAATCATCTTGTGTATAGATAATTATTTTAGACATAAATCATATTCTCCTTTTAATTATACTTTTCTTACTATATATAAGGTAATTAAAAAATGCAAATTTTGAATTTTATGTGAATTCCATTTAAATTATCTATTAAAAAGTAAACAAAAAAATTTTAGTTACTAATGTTTAGGTATATAATTTAAATATATAGGATTAAATTTTAAATTATAGAAAAGGTGGTTAAGTATGAATTCTGTCGAAATTAGTCGTTTTTTGACAGGGATGACATTAGGCGTTCATATTATTTTTGCTACTATTGGAGTAGGAATGCCATTAATGTTTGCAATCGCAGAGTTTTTAGGGATCAAAAAGAAAGATCCTAAATATATAGCATTAGCAAAACGTTGGTCAAAAGGGTATACGATTACAGTTGCAGTTGGGGTTGTAACTGGAACAATTATTGGATTACAACTTTCACTTGTTTGGCCTACGTTTATGAAAATGGGTGGCCATGTTATCGCGCTTCCTCTTTTCATGGAAACATTTGCTTTCTTCTTTGAAGCAATCTTTTTAAGTATTTATCTGTATACATGGAATCGTTTTAAAAATCAATGGATACATTTTTTAATTAGTTTACCTGTTATTATTGGTGGTTCATTCTCAGCGTTCTTTATTACTTCAGTGAACTCATTTATGAATACTCCAGCAGGTTTTGAAATGAAAAAAGGTAAAATGGTGAATGTTCAACCATTTGAAGCAATGTTCAATTCTTCATTTTTAGTTAGAGCATTTCATGTTGTTGCAACAGCTGGTATGACGATGGCGTTTATTTTGGCAGCAATTGCTGCATTTAAATTATTGAAAAATAAATATAGTGAAGATGCGCCATATCATAAAAAAGCGTTAAAAATGACTATGATTCTTGGATTTATTCAAACATTATTATCAATGTTAGCGGGAGATTTGTCTGCTAAGTTTCTTCATAAAGTACAACCAGAAAAATTAGCTGCATATGAGTGGCATTTTGATACACGTTCCAAAGCAGATTTAGTATTTTTTGGTGTCTTAAATGAAAACACTCAAGAAGTTTCAGGAGCTATAAAAATTCCTGGATTACTGAGCTTTTTAGCTGATAATAATATTAATACTAAAGTAAAAGGTTTAAATGAATTTCCTAAAAATGATTTACCTCCATTAATCGTTCATTATTTCTTTGATTTAATGGTAGCTATGGGAATCTTTTGTTTTATCGTATCAGGCATTTTTATATTAGCATTATTGATAAAAAAACTACGTCCTATTATAACTAAAAAAGTAATGCTTTATGCAGTACTTTTAACAGGACCTGCTTCAATGCTTGCTATAGAGTTTGGTTGGTTCTTAACTGAAATGGGACGTCAACCATGGATTGTTAGAGGTTACATGCGTGTTAGCCAAGCTGCTACACAGGCAGGAGGAATTACATTAGTAACAATTTTATTCGGTTTACTTTATTTTGTACTTCTCTTTACATCTGCTTATGTATTATTGAGAATGTTTAGAAATAAACCAGCTCGCGAGGATATTGATAAAGTGATTGGAGGTCAAGAATAATGGATTATACTGGCATAGGTATTACAGTATTATGGACTTTCCTATTTTGTTATATTATCGTAGCGTCTATTGATTTTGGTGCTGGATTTTTAACTTTGCATACAAAATTAACGGGAGAAGAAAAAAAGATTAATCATCTTATAGAAAGATATTTAAATCCTGTATGGGAAGTAACAAATGTATTTTTTGTATTTTTCTTTGTAGGTTTTGTCGGATTTTTCCCAGATTCAGCTCTTTATTTAGGGACAGTGTTATTAGTTCCTGGTTCAATCGCTTTAATTCTTATTTCTATTAGAAGTAGTTTTTATGCTTTTGAACATTATGGACAAGATAATAAACTGCCTTGGATATTTTTATATGGTATTACTGGGCTTTTAATACCCGCAGCACTCGCAACTGTATTGACTATCTCAGAAGGCGGATACATTAATGAACAAGGCAATCATTTTGATTTGGATTGGGTACAATTACTATTAAGTCCTTTTGCATGGTCAGTTGTATTTTTAGCAATTGTAAGTGTGTTATATATATCATCAGGGTTTTTAACATATTACGCTTCTAAAGCAAAAGATAAAGTGGCTTATAAATTTATGCGTCAATGGTTTATGTTCTGGGGTCCACCGATGATTATTATTTCATTATTTGTATTCTTATCATTAAGAATACAAAACTCTAATCACTTTTATAATGCAATTACGCATTATTGGTGGATGTTTGCAATTAGTTTTATTTTCTTCTTAATTGCAGGAATTTTAAATATGATTAAAAAGTATCATGGTTTAGCATTTATTATGGTGATTTTACAAATGGCTTTCGCTTTTTACGGCTACGGTATGAGTAAGTTACCTTATATTCTTTATCCATATATTAAAATTTCAGATTCAGGTGTAAACTCATCAATGGGCTTAGCATTAACGATCGTCTTTATTTTAGGTTTACTTTTATTACTTCCATCGTTAATATTGTTATTGAGATTATTCGTTTTTGATAAACAATATGTGGAAGGTAAAAAGTAATTTAAATTAAGAGAGGAGCTGAAATGAGAGTGATTTATATTTATAGAACTTTGAATAAGTTTCTAGTATATAAATGAACTTATCATTTTAGCTCTTATTTTTTAGATGGGAGTTCCAGAATTCATGGAGAAAGAGTATGTAGTAATAGGATTAGGTCGTTTTGGAGGAAGTATTGTAAGAGAGTTAAACGCTTTAGATATGGATGTTATGGCTATTGATAGAGATGAAGCTCGAGTAAATGAATATAGTGAAATTGCGACACATGCTGTTGTAGCTGACACTACAGATGAAGCGGTAATGAAAAGTTTAGGTATACGAAATTTTGATCATGTCATTGTGGCAATAGGTGAGAATATTCAATCTAGTACATTAACAACTTTAATATTGAAAGAATTAGGTGTTAAAAAAGTTACGGCCAAAGCACAAAACGATTATCATGCAAAGATTTTGAATAAAATTGGTGCCGACACTGTGGTACATCCAGAAAGAGATATGGGTCGTCGTATTGCACATAATGTAGCAAGTGCAAGTGTACTAGACTATCTCGAACTCGCAGATGAGCATTCATTAGTGGAGTTAAAAGTAAGCGAAAAATTAACTGGTCAAACAATCAGAGATTTAGATATTCGAGCACAATTCGGTATTAATATTATTGCAATAAAAAGAGGTCGAGAAATCATTGTGTCACCAGATCCAAATATGAATATTGAAATTGGAGATATTATGATAATGATTGGACACGATAATGATTTAAATCGTTTTGAGAAAAAAATAGTAAGATAAAAAAGAGGCTGGGACATAATTCCTAACA
>NZ_KV792052.1:0-2479 GCF_001808085.1 Staphylococcus sp. HMSC14C01 | reverse complement strand
ACTCAGACTCTGACAGCGACTCAGATTCAGATAGCGACTCAGATAAAAAAGAATTACCTGCTACAGGTGATAATCAACAAAATAGTGGATTATTATTTGGCTCATTAGTTGCAGGTTTAGGTTCATTATTATTAGGTAGACGTCGTAGAAAAAATAATAATGAAAAATAAAATACACTCTTACTTTTAATGTTAAAAAAGAGCCAGGTCATTATGACCTGGCTTTATTTAAAAAGTAATTTATTTTTAAATAATGTATGGTTGTAAGTAAATTCTAAGGAGGCAAGCTATGTCATTTGAAGATAATATAAAAAAATTAGTGAATAGTATTGATTCTAAAGAAAAAATTGAGAATTATATATTTTTGAGTCTGGGGACTCCTAATATTAAAGCCACTGTTAAGTTATTAAAGAAAGCTAGATATCTGGAAAGTAATATTTTAAAACAAGCTCAAAAATTCAAAAAAAAATCAGGAGAATATCCTAAATGGGTTAAGTTAGATTTAGTGACTAAATGTGAAAAGATTCCCTTTAAAGAACTAAAAGAAGAGATGATCAATACTAGAAGAAATCATATTGAATATGGAATTACTCTAGATGAATATTGGAATACTACGTTTTTACCCGAAGAAATTAATGCAAATGCATTTGTGATACCTAAGAAAAATGATAAAGGTAAATATTTATCTGAACAAAATATTAATAACTATTTGAGAAAATATACAAATCATAGTAAAGGGTTTAATCATGAGTTTTATGAAAATAAAGAAGTAATTAAATTTTATACTAAAAGTTATTTCTTAGATGAGAATAAAATTTATGAACTCGAAGAGTTCGGTTTACAAAAAGGCGTTAGAAAAATTTATGATTTTCATGAAGAGGTTGATAAAATAATAGTTAGTAGTGTGGATTATCTTAAAAATATGCTTTTAGAGAATGGTCGTTATCAATATGGATATTTTCCGCATTTTGATAAAGAAATTGGAACTTATAATGTATTAAGACATTCTTCTTCAACATATGCTTTAATAGAAGGACTTACATATTTGAATCAACCATTAGATAGTGCTGAAAAAGCAATTGATTATATAATTGAAAATTATGTATTTGAAAAAGATGATAAGTGTTATATCTTTGATGACACTGAAAATATTAATGAAATTAAATTAGGTCAAAATGCTTCATTTATATTCGCAGTCTGTGAATATTTAAAGATTAATGAAAATAAAAAGTATTTAGAAATTGCTCAAAAAGTTGCTAAAGGTATTACTTCAATGATTGACAAAACGACATACGATACTGTCCATATCTTAAATTATCCTGATTTAACTGTAAAAGAAAATTTCAGAATCATTTTTTATGATGGGGAAGCAGCTTTAGCATTATTAAGATTATTCCAAATTGATAATAATAAGGAATGGTTAGAAACTTGTAAAAATCTTATGGATCGATTTATTGAAAAAGATTATTGGCAGTATCATGATCATTGGTTAGGGTATTGTTCAAATGAAATAGTACAAATTTTACCTGAGAAGAAATATTTTGAGTTTGGTATTAAAAATGTTAGTGGTTTTCTAGAATATATTAAAACTAGAGAGAAGACATTCCCTACATTTTTAGAAATGTTAATGGCCTCATATCGATTAATTAAGAAAGCTAAAGCAGTTGGTTATGAAAAGCTAGTACACAAATTAATTGATGAAGAAGAACTTATAAATGTAATAGATATCAGAGCTAAATATCAAAGAACTGGATTTTTCTATCCTGAAACAGCGATGTATTTCAAAAATCCTGATAGAATATTAGGTAGTTTTTATATGAAAAACCATGGTTACCGTATTCGTATTGACGACTTAGAACATTACATTTCAGGTTATGTACAATATCAGAAAGAATTTAAGTATTAATCTATAAAAGTAAAGGGTATTTCAATAACAAAATAATATAAAGAGACCTGGACATAATTCCTAGCAAAATAGCTAGTAAATGAGTTTATTATAAATTCATTTACTGGCTTCTTAATTTACAATACTACGTATTGTTTTCTCGCTTTCTTAGGGATAACTTCAGCCTGTAGTCTTCAGCATGTCCAGTTTCCTCAAGAGTCTCGCCAAATTACTTTATATTTATATGTAATTTTACATTGAATACTTAAAAAAATAAGGCGCTCTCGTATAATTTAATAAAATCACTAAACTAAATTAACGAAATACCTTATGTATAAAGATTTTAACATGACTTAACTTACTCTACGAAAAGAAACTTTAGTACTTATCCCCACAAATGATATTTCACGACATGTAAATGACATTGTAGAAACAATTCCTAAGACTGAATTCGATGAATTCAGACATCATCGTGGTGCAACCTCATACCATCCGAAAATGATGTTAAAAGTAATTCTATATACCTAGACACAATCTGTGTTTTCAGGACGTAAGATAAAAAGTTACTTAATGATAGCATCCGGATGATGTGGTT
>NZ_KV792051.1:0-572 GCF_001808085.1 Staphylococcus sp. HMSC14C01 | reverse complement strand
ACACGATATTTTTGGAACTAGACTACGCCCTTTCGGAGGAGAAACGAAAAATGAAGTTGAACATCGTATCGTCACGACATTAAGTAATTTATTAGAGTCCTCTAATGGAAAAACATTCTTAGCGGTAAGCCATGGTACAGCCATTCAGGTTTTTTTAAGAAAATGGATAGGTGATGATATGGCAAATCAATATATCATTGGAAATTGTTGTATTTTAAAATTCATTTATACACATGGAAAATTTGAATTTCTAGATATGGTTGATCCTACAATCGATGATGCCAATAAATAAATCATTATCCTGGCTATTTAATATCATAGAGTAGCCAATGAACATCGAAATAAGTATCATCTACTTTAAATGAGTTTTTTTCAATCCCTAAAGTTTCAAAACCAAGTGCAGTGAAAAAAATCTTTGCACTAATATGATTGGACGTAATACAAGTCATTAGTTTTTCAATATGACGAGACTTTGCATAATTAATCACTTCACAGATTAAATTTTGCAAAGTAATCTCGTCTTTTTTGTCTTTTAAAAAGAGATTTTCTAACATTGCTTTATGTTGTGTGCC
>NZ_KV792050.1:0-8896 GCF_001808085.1 Staphylococcus sp. HMSC14C01 | reverse complement strand
TGTTCAATAAATTTTGGCGTATACATTAACTTAATATAATTTGAAAATATATCTTGAAACGAATCATGATTATTATAAAAAAAAGAATAAATATTTGATAAATATTTATTAAGGAAATCTTTTGTAACGTACGTAATTTTTGTTTTATGGTGCTCCTTAAAATTGAATGGTAAATCTACAAAAACCCTAAAAGCTTCTTTTTTAGAATACAATATGATACTTTCAATTTTATGTTTTTCATTAGTTATAAAGCTAAAAATGTAAGCAATATTAAGGGCATCTGAAATACATTTATCACTAGTTAAATTGTTTTTATACTCAAATTTTAGTGAATTCTCATATTGAAAGGTGATTTCGTTAAATCTAGTTCTTTTACGATTTATTTTACAAGCTGAAGAAAGACGAACTTCATTCAATGAAATTATTTCTTTCTTTAGATTAGCTTTATCGATAGAAATAGTATATTCATTATTTGTTTGATCCCTTTTAATATCAAATGGTATGTGATTTATATTTTCTTTTAGACCACTAAATTTAACACTTATGCTATCAAAAGTTTTAGGAATCTCTGTATGAGAAATAGATACCCAAATTTGAGTGAATAAATACTCATATTCGTTACTTCCTGGAAAATTTATAGTATGCCTCGATAAAATGCCGTTTCTAAGATACAATGTTTCTCCTTTTGCAGTAATAAATTGGCATTGGTTTATTCTTTCTTCATAATCCATATCAGTATTAAATAATAATTGATAATTACTACCATCACTTTTTAAAATTCCAGCTTCCTTAAAATCAGATATAATTAATGTTCCAGATATTTCAAAAGTATCAGTATTACTAATTTTTTTTAATTTCATTAATAAACTCCTTGCTTACCAATATAAAATAGTATTTATATTATATCATTTAATTTCAGAGTGTATGTGCTTTTAGAGTACACCCTAATCATACATATATAATTGTTGAATTTATAGCAATTGTCACTTTGCTTGATATATGAGAATTATTTAACCTTATAAATGAGAAAAAAGCAACGCACTTTAAATAAGATACGTTGCTTTTTCGATTGATGAACACCTATAATTAAAATATTCATCTATTATTTATGATTTTTTGTATATACAATATTTCTAGTTTGTTAAAGAGAATTAAGAAAATAAATCTCGAAAATAATAGAGGGAAAATCAGTTTTTGATATAAAAATTATACATGTCAACGATAATACAAACTATAAGATGATATCAGTATTTATTATGCATTTAGAATATTAAAATTCCTTCATTACACTCTTGGCGGTTTCACTTATCAACTTATCATTTGGCTTATCACTTTTATTGTCTTTATTCGTAAAAATGACTAAAACAATAGGTTCAGATTGGCCCTTAGGATAAACAAAAGCAACATCATTTCTAGAAGCATATGTTATTGCTTGACCACTTTTATCAGCAACCTTATAGTCTTTTGGAACACCATCTTTAATTAAAGTGTCTCCGTTTTTATTATTAAACATTAAATCAAGTAAGAAATTTTTATTTTTTTTGCTTAATTTTCCATTTGCGATAAGTTTATTTAAAGTCTTGCCGAAAGCAGCAGGCGTTGAAGTATCTTTTTTGCTCTTTGGTGAATAGTAATTTAATTCTATCTCATATCTAACTGGATTTGTTACTTTATCTCCTAGTTCTTTTAGATGTTGTTTAACTTTTTTGATTCCACCGATTTCTTTTATAATTTTATTGTTTGCTGTATTATCACTATATGTCATTGAAGCCTCAATAAGTTCTTTTAAAGTGATATCTTTTCCTACATATTTTTCTAAAATAGGAGAATAAGCAACTATATCATCTTTGTTAATATGTACTTTTTTATTTAACTTATTATAAGGTACTTGTTCTAACAAAATAGCACTATTTATCGCTTTTGAAGTCGAAGCATAGGCAAATCTCTTATCTGAATTAAATTTTACTTCCTTACCACTTTTAGTATCTAAAGCATAAACACCAATATGAGCATTATATTTTTTTTCTAAATCATTTAACTCTTGGGTATGTGAACTGTTTGAATTACATGCACTTAAAACTAAAGCAATTACAATTAAAAATATTAACTTTTTCAAAATAAACCCTCCGATATTACAGTTGTAATTTTTATAAATCAATAATATTACAATTGTAATATCGGTGTCAATAGTTTATTATAAATATTTGAAAGAAGGTGTTGAAATGGCTAAGTTATTAATAATGAGCATAGTAAGCTTTTGTTTTATATTTCTATTGTTATTATTTTTTAGGTACATATTAAAACGCTATTTTAATTATATGTTAAATTATAAAGTTTGGTATCTAACTCTTCTTGCAGGATTAATTCCTTTCATTCCTATTAAATTCTCTTTTTTTAAATTTAATAATGTGAATAATCAAGCGCCCACAGTTGAAAGTAAGTCACACGACTTGAACCATAACATAAATACCACCAAACCTATTCAAGAGTTCACAACAGATATCCATAAGTTTAATTGGGATTCAATTGATAATATCTGCACAGTTATTTGGATAGTTTTAGTTATTATTTTAAGTTTTAAATTTTTGAAAGCCTTATTATATCTTAAATATTTAAAGAAACAGTCACTTTATCTAAACGAAAATGAAAAAAATAAAATAGATACGATACTTTTCAACCATCAATATAAAAAAAATATTGTGATTCGAAAAGCAGAGACTATTCAATCTCCAATAACTTTTTGGTATGGGAAATATATTATTTTGATTCCTAGTTCATATTTTAAAAGTGTAATTGACAAAAGACTAAAATATATAATATTGCATGAATATGCTCATGCTAAAAATAGAGATACTTTACATTTAATTATCTTTAATATCTTCTCTATTATTATGAGTTACAATCCATTAGTACATATTGTAAAAAGAAAGATAATTCATGACAATGAAGTAGAAGCCGATAGATTTGTCCTTAATAATATTAACAAAAATGAATTTAAAACTTATGCGGAATCTATTATGGACTCCGTATTAAATGTTCCATTTTTTAATAAAAATATATTAAGCCATTCATTTAATGGTAAAGAGTCATTACTCAAAAGAAGATTAATTAATATAAAAGAAGCCAATCTGAAAAAACAGTCCAAATTAATTCTAATTTTTATTTGTATTTTTACTTTTTTGCTCATGGTAATTCAAAGCCAGTTTTTGATGGGGCAATCCATAACTGATTATAATTATAAAAAGCCCTTACACAACGGTTACCAAATTTTAGATAAAAGTAAAATTTTTGGTTCAAATAGTGGATCTTTCGTCATGTACAGCATGAAGAAAGACAAATACTATATTTATAACGAAAAAGAAAGTAGAAAAAGGTATTCTCCTAATTCAACTTATAAAATTTATTTAGCTATGTTTGGACTTGACCGACATATTATAAATGATGAAAATTCACGTATGTCATGGGATCATAAGCATTACCCTTTTGATGCTTGGAATAAGGAACAAAATTTAAATACAGCAATGCAAAATTCAGTTAATTGGTACTTCGAACGTATTAGCGATCAAATACCAAAGAACTATACTGCGACTCAACTCAAGCAATTAAATTATGGTAATAAAAATTTGGGAAGTTATAAAAGCTATTGGATGGAAGATAGTTTGAAAATATCTAATCTTGAACAAGTAATAGTTTTTAAAAATATGATGGAACAAAATAACCATTTTAGTAAAAAAGCAAAGAATCAATTATCTTCTTCATTATTGATTAAGAAAAATGAAAAGTATGAACTGTATGGGAAAACAGGTACAGGTATAGTAAACGGGAAGTATAATAATGGGTGGTTTGTAGGTTACGTAATTACAAATCATGATAAGTATTATTTTGCTACACATTTATCAGATGGAAAGCCATCTGGGAAAAATGCTGAATTAATCAGTGAAAAAATATTAAAAGAAATGGGTGTTTTAAATGGCCAATAAGCAAGTTGAAATATCTATGGCTGAATGGGATGTTATGAATATAATATGGGGTAAAAAATCAGTATCAGCTAATGAAATTGTAGTTGAAATTCAAAAATATAAAGAAGTTAGCGATAAAACGATTAGAACATTAATCACAAGACTATATAAAAAAGAGATTATAAAACGATACAAATCAGAGAATATTTATTTTTACTCATCAAATATTAAAGAAGACGATATTAAAATGAAAACTGCTAAAACTTTTCTTAATAAACTGTATGGAGGGGACATGAAAAGTTTAGTGCTGAATTTTGCGAAAAATGAAGAATTAAATAACAAAGAAATTGAAGAATTGCGAGACATTTTAAATGATATTAGTAAAAAGTAATTAGAGATATGTTTCAAACATAATACATATGTAAACTATGCTTGACTCTTATTAAATTAGTTTTGTTAATAACATTTAAAATATATTATTAAAGATGAGAGTGTACAGAAAATAACCATTTTCTGTACACTCTTCTTTTATGTCTAAATAAGTAAGAATTACATAGGATTATGTGTTCAAAAACCCAACAAAAAATCTATGTTCATAAAAGACCTTGTAATTAAGTTATGGTACACTGAAGATGTATATAGGAGGTTTGTATTTTGAAAATAGGTTATGCAAGAGTTTCAACTGGATTACAAAATTTAAATTTACAGGAGGATCGATTAAATACATATGGTTGTGAAAAGATATTTAATGACCATATGAGTGGTTCAAAAAGTAAAAGACCTGGTTTAGATAAAGCAATTGAATTTGCGAGGTCAGGAGATACGATTGTTGTTTGGAGATTAGATAGATTGGGACGTAATATGGAGGATTTAATCACATTAGTTAATGAACTTAACGAACGAGGTGTAAGTTTCCATAGTTTAGAAGAAAATATAACAATGGATAAATCAAGTTCAACTGGACAATTATTATTTCATTTATTCGCAGCATTTGCAGAATTTGAACGTAATTTAATTTTAGAGCGTTCTTCAGCTGGCCGAATTGCAGCACGTGCTAGAGGCCGATATGGAGGCAGACCAGAAAAATTAAATCAAAAAGATTTAAACTTACTTAAGACACTTTATGATAATGGCACGCCAATTAAGACAATTGCAGAACAGTGGCATGTTTCACGTACAACAATTTATCGTTACCTCAATAAATTGGAGGACAAGGAAGATGAAAAACAAGGAGAAGTATCTAACTAATTTTTCTGAAGCCAAACGTAAAAAAGCTACTCAAAAGTACAATATTATAAAACCTTTTATCCTAGGCGAACAATCTTTATCAAGTATTTCTAAAAGTAAAGGGATTGCGTTAAGCACCCTTTATAGATGGAATAAGTCATATAAAGAACAAGGACTTAAAGGACTAATCTATGCGACAAGAGCTGATAAAGGAACACGTAAAATAGAACCAAAGATAATTGATGAAATTGAACGCCTTGCGCTTATGAATAAAAGAAATAGTATAGCCACAATTCATAGGAAAATCACTAATTACTGTAAAGAAAATAATTTTGATATACCAAGTTATAAACAAATTTATAGTGTTATTAAAGCGATGCCTAAGTCTGTTATTGATTTCTCTCATCAGGGTGAAAAATACTATCAAAATAAGTACGATTTAATACAAATTAGAGAATCCTCGAGACCCAATGAAATATGGCAAGCAAAGCAGACCATACTTTGCTAGATATCTTTATATTAGACCAAAAAGGTAATATCAATAGACCATGGCTAACTATTATTATGGATGACTATAGTCGTGCAATTGCAGGCTATTTCTTAAGTTTTGATGCCCCCAATGCTCAAAACACAGCATTAACACTACACCAAGCAATATGGAATAAAAATGATACCAATTGGCCAGTGTGTGGTATACCCGAAAAATTCTACACAGATCATGGAAGTGACTTTACTTCACATCATATGGAACAAGTCGCTATTGATTTGAAAATTAACTTGATGTTTTCGAAAGTTGGTGTTCCTCGTGGTCGTGGAAAAATAGAACGATTCTTTCAGACAGTTAATCAAACTTTCTTAGAACAACTGCCTGGATATATAAACAATAATGATACTCCTAGTAATCTAATAAATTTTCACAATTTTGAAGAAAAATTACGTTACTTTTTAATTGAAGATTATAATCAAAAAGAACATAGTACTATTCATACCACGCCTATCAGTCGTTGGAATAGTAATCACTTTTTCCCTAATATGCCAAGTAGCTTAGAACAACTTGATTTATTATTGTTGGAAATACCTAAATCTAGAAAAGTTCATTCAGATGGCATTCATTTTCAAGGTTTTCGATACAGTAATACTAATCTAGCAGCTTATGTAGGTGAATATGTACTGATTCGTTATAATCCAAATGATATGGCTGAAATACGTGTGTTTTATAGAGATGAATTTCTTTGTACTGCTATATGTCCAGAAATAGCTGATTACTCCATAGATATAAAAGACATACAGCACGCTCGTAGTCAGAGAAGAAAACACTTAAAACAAAATATTGCTAGTCCAAGTACCACGGAATTAATTAAGGAAGAAAAAAATTGTGGTTATTCACCTCAAGAAACGACTAAAAACGTCAAAAAATTAAAGAGGTATCGTAATGACTAAAAATCAAAATTTCATTGAAACGAAAGAGTATAAACGCTTTGCTGAATTTTGTGATGCTTGTATTAAATATCAGTATATTGGTATATGTTATGGTCAACCTGGTGTCGGAAAAACTTTATCGTCTAGGTATTACACAAATTGGGATACTATTGAAAAACAAGTTAACCATAGAGGTTGGGAAGATTTAGCTAGTAAAACGACCGATGACATACTATCGGTGGATAAAATATTTTATACTGCACCAGCAGAAAAACAAACTAAATTAAGGAATGATTTATATAGTATTACTGCAAGCATTGATTTGGGTCAAAAATTACATGTTGTAAATAAGTATGGACATGAACATAGTAAACATTATAGTGATATGTTTAAATATATTGATTTAATTATAGTAGATGAGATTGATCGCCTTAAAGTGCAACATTTAGAGCAATTAAGAGCTATTTATGATGAACATAATTTAGCAATGATATTTATTGGTATGCCGGGTATAGAGAAAAAACTATCTCGTTATCCTCAACTATATTCGCGTATAGGTTTTGCGCATGAATTTGATAATCTAAGTAAAGATGAGACGCATCATATATTAGAATATAAGTGGCAAGATTTAGGATTTGATTTAAAACTCGAAGACTTTACTGATTATGAGGCAATAACGACGATTATTAAAATTACAAAAGGGAATTTTAGGCTGATTCATCGTTTATTTGCGCAGATAGACAGAATTATGGATATAAATGGTTTAGATAAAATAAGTACAGAAGTTGTAGAAACAGCTAGAGATAGTTTAGTTATAGGTATTCGATAATAGAAAAAGCAACGTATTTTAATATAGTGCGTTGCTTTTCTCATTTATTAGGTAAAGTCATTCTCATATATCGAGTAAAGTGACACCCTTTATTAGTTTAATAGCTTCGTTTTCTAGGCGTCTTATACTTATATAAGTTTCTGTTAAAAAATTGCCACTTCCACACGCAGGGTCAAAAAATGTTAATTCAGATAATTTTTTTTGAAATCCTATTAATTTATTTTTTAGCGTTTTTGTCTGCTTTGTTTTTTTTATTTCATCTAGTTCTTCTCTTAATTCATTTAAAAACAATGGGTCGATTACTTTGTGAATATTTTGAATAGTTGTATAATGCATTCCTCCTTCACGTTTAATTTCAGGGTTCAACGTAGATTCAAATACTGACCCAAATATTGTAGGACTTATATAGGACCAATCAAAATCGTGACTTGCATTATTTAATATAAGATCACGTAGTTCATCTGTAAATTGTGGTACCTCAATATTATTTTCTGAAAACATTCCACCGTTTACATAAGGAAATTCATTTAATTTTTCATCGAGATAAGGATCTCTTAATGACACAGGAGTATTTAAAACTTGAAACAAGTCTATTATTGCATTTCTAAAAAACCTAGTTTCAAAATCGACTAGGTAATCATAAAACATATTTTTTCTGCCAAATATACCTGAATCTTCTGCATACAAGCAAAAAACTATGCGTACACATAACTGGTTTATAGATTTTAAAGAATCAGGGTCTTTAGGATTTTTGTACTGTTTTAATAAGCTTTCATAAATTTTACCAACAATTTCTCCAGCTTTCATAGAAACTTTAGCTTCTTTTTCTATATGTTCATTATTTTTATCTATTAAGAAATCTAATCTATAATAATCTTTTTCTAAATCCTCAAGTCTAATAACTTCCTCTTCAAAATTTGGGTTTTCCATATCATATACGTAAAACTCTTTAAAATTACATGTTATTATCCAACGCGGTCTTTTAGAATAAGGTAAATTAGCTGAGTACCTTTTTGCTTGTTGAAAAGGAGTTAAAAGAGTTCCATCAGATTGTTTTATAGCTTTTTTCAAACTTTTATTTTTACTCTTTTGTTCTATTAACACATTAGTTTTAGATATATAACCATCCATAAAACTTGTTTTATCTATTAAAACATTATCTTCAAAAGTTATGTAGTCTACCGCATTTTCAATGCCATAAACATGTTCTAATAAATCTAACCAAAAAGATTGACTATCTTTTTTTTCTTCTCCCCTATTTTTCCATCTTTCAATAAATTTTCTAGCTTCTTTTTTTTGTTCGTTAACTTTCATTATAAGCTCCTTCTCTTTTGATTATTGTTTTTGAATGCCGCGCCAAATTTTCATCACTGATGTATCTTATTTATCTAATAATTTGTCTTATACATCTTGTTTAGATAGCTGTACTTTGGTTCTGTTGCAAAGTTAGAAAAATATAGCT
>NZ_KV792049.1:0-73022 GCF_001808085.1 Staphylococcus sp. HMSC14C01 | reverse complement strand
ATTTGTTAGAAATTATGTCCCAGCCTCTTTTTAACACATAAAGTATAAATCGATAATTTATGGTACTATTTTAATTAATAAGTGAAAAAGGAAAGTAACTTAATTTATATAGGAGTGATCATAAATGAAAAAACAATTACAACAATTATCGGCATATCAACCTGGGTTATCACCGCAAGCACTTAAAGAAAAATTTGGTATAGAAGGTGAGTTATATAAACTAGCATCGAATGAAAATTTATATGGACCATCACCTCGTGTAAAAGAAGCAATTGAAGCGCACTTAGATGAGTTATTCTACTATCCGGAAACAGGCTCTCCATCATTACGAAAAGCAATTAGTAAGCATTTAAATGTTGATGAATCTCGAATTTTATTTGGTGCAGGTTTAGATGAAGTAATACTTATGATTTCTAGAGCAGTTTTAACACCAGGAGATAAAATTGTGACAAGTGAAGCTACTTTTGGACAATATTATCATAATGCGATTGTTGAATCAGCTGAAGTTGTAAAAGTACCGTTAAAAAATGGCGGATTTGATTTGGAAGGCATTTTAAAAGAGGTTAATTCTGATACCTCATTAGTATGGTTATGTAATCCTAATAATCCTACAGGTACATATTTTAGTCATGATGAATTAGAGTCATTTTTGGAACGTGTTCCAAGTCATGTGCCAGTCTTAATTGATGAAGCGTATTTCGAATTCGTCACTGCTGAAGATTATCCTGATACATTAAAACTACAAGAACGCTTTGATAATGCATTTTTATTAAGAACATTTTCTAAAGCATATGGATTAGCAGGTTTACGTGTAGGATATGTTGTGGCAACAAATGAAGCCATTGAAAAATGGAATATCATTCGTCCACCATTTAATGTGACACGAATTTCAGAATATGCAGCGATTGCAGCATTAGAAGATCAAGATTATTTAAAAGAGATTACTAGAAAAAATGCAAAAGAACGTGAAAAGTTCTATAACATTGAACAAAGTAAACACTTTTTACCTAGTCAAACGAACTTTGTATTTGTAGTAACAGATAAGCCACAAGCATTGTATAATGAATTATTAAACGTTGGCTGTATCACTAGACCTTTTCCTAATGGAGTACGTATTACAATTGGATTTGAAGAACAAAATAATAAAATGATTGAAGTATTAAAACAATTTAATTATTAAACTAAGGAAAAACCTTTAATTGCGATTCATGACGAATTAAAGGTTTTTTGCTATACTTTGAAAATGTGCAAAAGATAACTAAGGAAGTGATAGCATGGCACGTAAATCTATAGCAATAGATATGGATGAAGTATTAGCAGATACTTTAGGTGCAATTATTGAAGCAGTTAATATTGAAACTAAATTAGGAATTACAATGGAATCGTTACATGGTCAGAAATTAAACCATGTGATTCCTGAACATGATGGGTTAGTAAGAGATATTTTAAGAGCGCCAGAGTTTTTTAGACATCTTAAAGTGATACCACATGCTCAAGAGGTGGTAGAAAAACTTAATGAGCATTATGATGTATATATTGCTACAGCAGCAATGGATGTACCCACCTCATTTCATGATAAATATGAATGGTTACTAGAATATTTTCCATTTTTAGATCCACAGCATTTTATTTTTTGTGGAAGAAAAAATATTGTTAAAACAGATTATTTAATAGATGATAATCCTCGTCAGCTTCAAATTTTTGAAGGAGAACCTATTATCTTTACGGCTGCACATAATATAAATGAAACACGTTTTAAACGAGTGAATGGCTGGAAAGATGTAGAAGCAATGTTTTTAAATAATAATTAAAGTAAAAAGGTATGTATGAAGCTTGAAGCATTCATACATACCTTTTGATTATTATATAGTTGTTATTTCTCATCATTCGAAAAAGTAAGGATATTGATTGCTTTAGGTAACACATCAATGGTGATAGGTGTTTCTAAATTAATTTCTCCATCAATATCTACTTTCATATTTGGTTCAGTGCGTAATGTTATGTGAGAACCTGGAATATGATTAATTCCTTCGGTAATTTCATTCCAATTCATGCTATCTCTTTTTTTGAAAATATCGTTTAAAATACTAAAACTTTGTTGTTCAAATATAAAACTATTTAACTTTCCATCTTGTGGAGAAAGATCTGTAAGTGGAATGCGACTGCCACCAATATTAGGTCCATTTGCTATCACTAGCATAGACGTATTTCCTTTATATTCTTTGTCGTCTACTGTCAATGTATAGTCAAAATGTTCGGGATTCATGAGTGTTTTTACAGTAGAACCAACATAACTTAATTTTCCAAAGATATCTTTACGTCCTTCTTGAACATTTTCAGCATTTTGCACAATAAGTCCTAGTCCGACAAAGTTAAGTACATAATTATCATTTACTTTCATAACATCATATGACTCAATATGTGAAGACAACAATTGCTCACTAGCTTTTTTGAAGTCAGGATTTAAGTTTAATGTTTTAGTAAAATCATTAAATGTTCCTCCTGGAATAATACCTATAGGAAGATCTAGATCATATTTCATCACACCATTAATCAATTCGTTAACTGTACCGTCTCCTCCCAATATAAAAACGATATCAATATCATTACTATAAGTATGATCTTTTATTTCTTTACAATATCTTTCAATGTCACCCTCATTTTCACTTAATTGTATTGAAAGATGCTTACATAACTGAGTTAGTGATTTAGCGACTTCTCCCAATCCATCATATATATCTTTAAGCCCGCTATGTTCATGGTAAAATAATACCCCATGATTATACTGTTGCTCCATAGTTAAACCTACTTTCATTTAAAATGATATTATAAATATTTACCCTGAATTTTATAATTTTAAATATATAAGTAAAAAAATACTTCTAGATGTCATAACTAGAAGTACTTTTTACTATTTTGTATTTAATTAGTGAATACCCTTCATAGCTTTTGTAATCTTAGGTGAGAAAACTAAAATGATAAGAGTAATAACAATAGCAACGGTACCTAAGAAAATAAAATAATTCGTTTGACCAAGTGGTTTAATTAATTTTACTAATGTACCATTAATCGCTTGTGCTGAAGCATTTGTTAATAGCCATACACTCATCATTTGAGCATTAAATGCTTTAGGTGCAAGTTTAACAGCAGCACTATTACCTGTAGGTGATAAACAAAGTTCCCCAATAACACAGATTACATATGATAAAATAACCCAGTTAACTGAGAATTGTGTATGTCCATAACCTAAACCAACTAATCCAATTAGAATGTATGATAAACCTGCTAGTAATGTACCAATACCAAATTTAATAGCTAAAGAAGGTTGCTTTTTACCCATTTTTAACCAAATCATAGAAATAACGGGTGCAAATAATAAAATAAATAATGGATTGATAGATTGGAACAAAGCTTCCCCAAATCGAGTTGTCCAACCAAATAAGTTGAGTTGCATGTCAGAACGTTCTAAACCATAAATATTTAAAACGTTAGAACCTTGTTCTTGAATTGACCAGAATAACATACCTAAAATAAATAAAGGTATAAATGCTTTAACTCGAGAACGTTCTACATCGGTAACGTCTTTACTACGAAGCATAGTTGTAAAGTAAATGATTGGTAAAGCTACTCCAAGAACTAATACAGTATTACTAATTAAATCGAATGAAAGGGTATGGGTATAATATGTAACTAATAATACGATAATCACAATTGCTACTATGATACCGATAATCATTCCATATTTACGCTTTTCTTCTTTAGATAGTGGGTTAGTAGGTTTCATTCCAACACTACCTAAATTCTTTCTATTAAATAACAAATACCAAACAAGACCTAATGCCATACCAATAGCTGCTAGAAGGAAGCCACCATGGAAATTACGTATATCTACAAAATGTTGCAGTATAATAGGTGAAATTAATGCACCTAAGTTAACAGACATATAGAAAATAACGAAACCTGCATCAATACGTGTATCATTTTCAGGATATAAACGACCTACAATATTTGAAATATTAGGTTTCATTAAACCTGATCCGATAATAATAAAGAACATTGATGAGAATAAACCAAATAAAGCAAATGGTAAACTTAAACAGATATGTCCAATAATAATAAGTACAGCACCTAATAAAGTAGCACCACGTGTGCCTGTAATTCTATCAGCAATCCATGCGCCAGGAATAGAAGACATGTAAATAAGTGCTCCATATACTGACATAATCGACATTGCTGTAGTTTGATCAATACCTAATCCATTTTGGTGTATTGCGAAATACATATAAAATATGAGCATCGCACGCATACCGTAGTAACTGAATCTTTCCCAAAACTCTACGAAAAAGAGCACACCTAGTCCTCTAGGATGACCGAAAAATCCTTTCTGTGGTATTGATTGAATTGTTTGTTCATGGGAGTTATTTGTTGCCATTAACATCCCACTCCTTTCTTTCCTAATATGACTGATTACTATGTAAATAAGATTGTACAATTACATCTCACAAGAATTTCTTAAAAATATAAATTTTTAGAATTTTCAGTCAAATAAAATATAATAACTTATAAAAATAAAAGTTTTTATTGCTCATGAACTTATATCTTTATAAATTTTAGCGATAATATTAAAATACGCTTTAATTTAATAAATCGCAATAGTTTATTAAAAAAATCTAGAATAAAAATGACTCCTTTTATATTACATTAGTAAAAATAAAAGGAGTTAAAAAACATGTTATCGATTGTCTATTTTTTCAGGATACATATCGTGATTCATTAAACGATGTTCGGCCATCTTTTCATATTTAGAGTTTGGACGACCATAATTTGTATATGGATCTATTGAAATGCCTCCACGTGGCGTGAACTTACCCCATACTTCTATATAATGAGGATCCATTAAGTCAATTAAGTCATTCATGATAATATTCATACAATCTTCGTGAAAATCACCATGATTTCTAAAACTAAATAAATATAATTTTAGTGATTTTGATTCTACCATTTTTATATTTGGTATATATGAAATATAAATTGTAGCAAAATCGGGTTGTCCAGTGATAGGGCAAAGAGAAGTGAATTCTGGACAATTAAACTTTACAAAATAATCTCTTCCTTGATGTTTATTATCAAAAGTTTCGAGTACTTGAGGTGTATAGTCAAATTCATATTTATTATTTTGATTGCCTAATAATGTAATATCTTGTAATTCTTCTTTATTGCGACCTTGTGTCATAATTTTCCTCCTAATTGTTAGATGTATTAGATTGTCTACGTGCTTTTTCAAACATAAAGTAACTAGCGCCAATAATGATGATATAACCTATAAATGCATAGAAATCTGGTGTTTCTCCGAATAATATAAAGCCAAATAATGCAGTAAATAATATAGAAGCATACGTAAAAATAGAAATGTCTTTTGCTGGAGCAAAACTATATGCTAATGTAATACCAATTTGTCCTACTGCCGCTGATAATCCAGCTCCTAATAAATATATAATTTGTAACTTTGTCATCGGTTCATATGTTGCAATAGAGAATGGAATAAGAACGATGACTGAAAATAATGAAAAATAAAATACAATAGTATAAGGTGCTTCACGTTTACTTAATGCTCGTACACAAGTATATGCAGATGCAGCGAAGATACCTGAGAATAAACCGGCTAAAGAAGAGAACATAGTTGAAGAAAATTCTGGTTTAACAATGAATAACATACCAAAAATAGCAATTAACATAGCTATAATTTGATACCTTTTAATATTCTCTTTTAAAAATATTAAACTTAATAAAATAGTCCAAAAAGGGTTAAGCTTCATTAAAGTATCAGCATCACTTAACACCATGTGATCAATAGCGTAAATATTTAGTAATACCCCTATAAGACCTAACGTCGATCTAGTCATTAAAAGGGGTTGACTACTCATTTTACCCAATATAGGTTGCCTATATTTTATTATGAAAAATAATGGAATAAACATGGCTACCAAATTTCTTGCTAAAGATTTTTGAAATACAGGTAAGTCTCCGGCTAGTCTAAAAAAAACAGACATAAAGCTAAAACCAATAGCAGAAATTAAAATAGCAATAATACCTTTTACCTTAGGATTCAAAGCATATCTCCTCATTTATAAAAATTTAACGTCTATATATTAGCATAATTTATTTGTGGATGCATAAGTACTTGCAAAGATAAAAAAGAAAAACTATAATGATAACGAACATATGTTCTTAATGCGATTAAATATACTCTAAATTTTTAATTCGTAAAATAGAAATTCATTCGGCTTTTAATATAAAAAATGAGTTATTTTTTTAATAAATGGTTAGCAATATATTATGATTTACATTCTTATGTACTAGAAATCCCGAATGAATAAGGTTTAGTAATGGTAGGCAAAAAATCAAGTGAAATACCTTAAAAAAACTAAAATAAAATTTTCTTAGTTTTTAATATAGCTATGATGCACCTTTAACCGATTTCACGAACATTTGACATCAAATATTAACTTTTAATTAGGGTATCATTTATGTATAATGAAACACAGAATATAGTGTTGGGTTTTGAATTGAGACACAATATGTTGTGTTTGAGGAAAATAGAAAGATTGTATGAATAATTCATTTTAGTAGCAATTTCACACTTATTTGGATTAGTTTTTTCGGAATCTACACTATTTACATGAACGATTTATAAATAATGATTTTTAAAGATTAATAATTAGAAACACAATATGTAGTATTAACTTGATTAAGTTAACGAAATGATATTCGTTCTAAAAGTAAGTTTTCTTATAAGACTAAGAGAACTTCTTTTTAATTAATAAGATTGTCGAAAGAGGGCGTTCCTATGAAAGTAGTTTATTTCTCTTTTTCAGGAAATGTACGAAGATTTATAAAACGTAGTGAAATTAAAAATGTATTAGAAATCAATAAAGACAATTGTAAGGATAGAATAGAAGAACCTTATATTTTAGTTACAGGTACAATTGGTTTTGGTGAAGTTCCTAAGGAAGTACAGTCTTTTCTAGAAGTTAATCATGCCCATATACGTGCTGTTGCTGCTAGTGGTAATCGTAACTGGGGACAAAACTTTGCGAAAGCAGGTCGAACAATTTCTGAAACATACCATGTGCCTTTATTAATGAAATTTGAGGTTCAAGGTACAAATAAAGATGTTATCGAATTTAGAGATAAGGTGGGGCATTTCAATGAAGATTATGGACGAGAAAAAGTACAATCATATTGAACTAAACAATGAAGTAACTAAACGTAAAGACAATGGCTTTTTTAATCTTGAGAAAGATCAAGAAGCTTTAAACGTTTACTTAGAAGAAATTAGCGATAAAACAATTTACTTTGATAGTGAAATTGAACGTTTACATTACTTAGTAGATAATCATTTTTACTTTAATGTATTTAAGAAGTATAGCGAAGAAGATTTAATAGAAATTATCGAATTCGCAAAATCTATTAATTTTGAATTTGCTAGTTATATGTCTGCAAGCAAATTTTATAAAGATTATGCTTTAAAAACAAATGATAAATCTAAGTACTTAGAAGACTATAATCAACATGTTGCCATAGTTGCTCTATATTTAGCAGATGGTAATAAAGAACAAGCTAAACAATTTATTTTAGCGATGATTGAACAACGTTATCAACCTGCTACACCTACATTTTTAAATGCAGGACGCGCACGTCGTGGAGAGCTTGTTTCATGTTTTTTACTAGAAGTTGATGATAGTCTAAACTCAATTAATTTCATAGATTCTACTGCTAAACAATTAAGTAAAATTGGTGGTGGCGTGGCTATCAATTTATCTAAATTACGTGCACGTGGTGAAGCAATTAAAGGTATTAAAGGCGTAGCTAAAGGTGTATTACCTGTAGCAAAAGCATTAGAGGGTGGATTTAGTTATGCTGATCAATTAGGTCAACGTCCTGGAGCTGGAGCAGTATATTTAAACATTTTCCATTATGATGTTGAAGAATTCTTAGATACTAAAAAAGTAAATGCCGATGAAGACTTACGTCTATCAACAATTTCCACTGGTCTTATTGTTCCATCTAAATTCTTTGATTTAGCTAAAGAAGGTAAAGACTTTTATATGTTTGCACCTCATACTGTAAAACAAGAATATGGAGTGACATTAGACGATATTGATATTGAAAAATATTATGATGAACTTGTAGCTAATCCTAATGTTCTTAAAAAGAAAAAAGATGCACGAGAAATGTTGAATATGATTGCTCAAACACAACTGCAATCAGGCTATCCATATTTAATGTTTAAAGATAATGCGAATAAAGTACATGCGAATTCAAATATTGGTCAAATTAAAATGAGTAATTTATGTACTGAAATTTTCCAATTACAGGAAACGTCAATTATTAATGACTATGGAATTGAAGATGAAATTAAACGTGATATTTCATGTAATTTAGGTTCATTGAACATAGTGAATGTAATGGAAACGGGTAAATTCAGAGATTCAGTACATACTGGAATGGATGCATTAACAGTAGTAAGTGACGAAGCAAATATTCAAAATGCACCAGGTGTGAAAAAAGCAAATAATGAGTTACATTCTGTAGGTTTAGGTGTAATGAACTTACATGGCTATTTAGCGAAAAATAAAATTGGCTATGAATCTGAAGAAGCCAAAGATTTTGCTAATATTTTCTTTATGATGATGAACTATTATTCAATTGAACGTTCTATGGAAATTGCTAAAGAACGTGGAGAAGCATATCAAGATTTTGATAAATCAGATTATGCAAGTGGCAAATATTTTGATTTTTATACATCACAAGAGTTCGTGCCACAATTTGAAAAAGTAAAAGAATTATTTGCTAATATGCAAATTCCTACATCAGAAGACTGGAAATTATTACAACAACAAGTACAAGAATATGGTTTATATCATGCTTATCGATTAGCTATTGCACCAACTCAAAGTATTTCATATGTTCAGAATGCAACTAGTTCGGTCATGCCAATCGTAGATCAAATTGAACGACGTACGTACGGAAATGCTGAAACATTTTATCCAATGCCTTTCTTATCACCTGAAACAATGTGGTACTATAAATCAGCATTTAATACTGATCAAATGAAACTTATAGATTTAATTTCAACAATTCAAACACATGTGGACCAAGGGATTTCAACAATTTTATATGTTAATTCTGAAATTTCAACACGTGAATTGTCACGATTATACGTATACGCACATCACAAAGGATTGAAATCTTTATACTATACACGTAATAAATTATTAAGTGTTGAAGAATGTACAAGTTGTGCAATTTAATTAATAGTGAAATAAATATTTAGAGGAAAGATTAAATTATTCTCATAGAGAAGCATTTTAATCTTATCCTCTTAAATAATGTAATGGTTAATAAATAGAGGAGGATTTTATTAATGAAGGCCGTCAATTGGAATACTCAAGAAGATATGACAAATATGTTTTGGCGTCAAAACATTTCACAAATGTGGGTAGAAACAGAATTTAAAGTTTCAAAGGATATAGCAAGTTGGAAGACACTAACAGAGGATGAAAAAAATACGTTTAAACGTGCTTTAGCAGGTTTAACTGGATTAGATACACATCAAGCGGATGATGGTATGCCATTAATTATGCTACATACAACGGATTTACGTAAAAAAGCAGTTTATTCATTTATGCAAATGATGGAACAAATTCATGCTAAAAGTTATTCACATATTTTTACAACGTTACTTCCATCTAGTGAAACAAATTATCTATTAGATACTTGGGTAATTGAAGAGCCTCATTTAAAATATAAATCTGATAAAATTATCTCTAATTATCATAAACTTTGGGGAAAAGAAGCCTCTATTTTTGATCAATATATGGCAAGAGTTTCAAGTGTTTTCTTAGAAACGTTCTTGTTCTATTCTGGTTTCTATTATCCACTTTATCTTGCGGGTCAAGGAAAAATGACAACTTCTGGTGAAATTATTAGAAAAATTTTACTTGATGAATCAATTCATGGAGTTTTTACCGGTTTAGATGCTCAAAGTTTACGTAATGAGCTATCAGAAAATGAAAAGCAAAAAGCTGATAAAGAAATGTATAAATTGTTAGAAGAACTATATAAAAATGAGGTCTCATATACACATATGCTATATGATGATATCGGTTTAACTGAAGATGTATTAAATTATGTACAATATAATGGGAATAAAGCTTTATCAAACTTAGGATTTGAACCTTATTTTGAAGAAAAAGAGTTTAATCCTATTATTGAAAATGCATTAGATACATCAACAAAAAATCATGACTTTTTCTCAGTAAAAGGAGACGGCTATACATTAGCACTTAACGTGGAAGCTTTACAAGACGAAGATTTTATTTTTGAAGATTAGAATAATAACTAATTTTAGAAAAACTAATTGTAGAATCATCACTGCAATTAGTTTTTTTAATTTCTCTATAAAAAATAAAAGAATATTAGTATTACTATTGAAAAATTTATTATGACAATTTAATATATAGTTAAATGATAATCATTTTCAATGGAAATGGTATATATACTAAGGAGCATTACGAATGAGGTTTCTATTCAAAGGTTATACATTATTAATCATTTTAGTGATATTAAGTATACTTTCTTTATTTATTGGCGTAAGTCAATTATCAATAACTGATCTTTTTCATTTGTCAGATAATCAGAAAAATATTTTATTTTCTAGTCGTATTCCTAGAACTATAAGTATTCTTTTATCTGGAAGTTCTCTTGCTTTAGCAGGACTAGTTATGCAACAGATGATGCAAAATAAATTTGTAAGTCCTACTACAGCTGGAACAATGGAATGGGCAAAATTAGGAATATTACTTTCACTCATATTTTTCCCAAAAGGTCATATATTGATCAAATTGACTTTTGCAGTTGCATTAAGCCTAGGAGGAACATTTTTATTCGTTAAACTAATCAATTTTATAAAAGTGAAAGAAGTTATTTTTGTCCCGCTCTTAGGTATTATGATTGGTGGCATTGTTTCAAGTTTTACCACTTTTATAGCATTAAGAACGAATGCACTACAAAGTATTAATAATTGGTTGAATGGGAATTTTGCTGTTATTACAAGCGGCCGTTATGAAATTTTATATTTAGCTATTCCTTTATTAATTATCGCTTATATATTTGCCAATCACTTTACGATTGCTGGAATGGGCAAAGATTTTAGTCATAATTTAGGTGTTAAATATGAACAAATTATAAATATTGCGCTTTTAATCACTGCAACATTGACAGCATTAGTTGTCGTGACAGTTGGAACATTACCATTTTTAGGTTTAATTGTTCCTAATATTATTTCAATGTATAGAGGCGACCACTTGAAAAATGCATTACCTCATACATTAATGCTAGGTTCTATATTTGTATTGTTTTCCGATATTATTGGTAGATTAATTGTTTACCCTTATGAAATAAATATTGGTTTAACAATAGGAGTATTTGGAACGATTATTTTCTTAGTTTTATTGATGAAAGGTAGAAATAATTATGCAAATTAGTGCTAATAAAAAAATATTAATTCTCTTTCTTTTTACGATTTGCATGGCTGCTTTCTACTTACTAGTAGGTTTGGATTTTGAAATTTTTCAATATCAGTTTGAAAGTCGAATAAGAAAATTAGTTTTAATTTTACTTGTTGGTGGATCTATTAGTACGGCAGTTGTTATTTTCCAATCTATCACTGCGAATAGATTACTTACTCCTTCAATTATGGGATTAGACTCAGTTTATTTATTTATTAAAGTCTTGCCTGTGTTCTTATTAGGTACACAAGCCAGTGTAGTGACAAATACTTATTTGAATTTTCTTCTAACTCTCGTAGTGATGGTTCTTTTTTCTTTAGTATTATTTCAAGGCATGTTTAAATTAGGACATTTTTCGGTTTATTTTATTTTACTTGTTGGGGTAGTATTAGGAACATTTTTCCGTAGTATCACTGGATTTATTCAACTTATTATGAATCCAGATGACTTTTTAACCGTTCAAAGTGCGATGTTTGCAAGTTTTGACGCTTCTAATTCTAAACTTGTTCTTATTTCAAGTATACTTTTAATTATTTTAATTGTAATTGCTTTTATATTAAGACCTTATTTAGATGTGTTATTACTAGGGAAAGATCAGTCTATTAACTTAGGTGTATCATATGAAAAAATGACAAAACTTTTATTAATTTTAGTGGCTTTATTAGTATCAATATCTACTGCTTTAGTAGGTCCTGTTACATTTTTAGGATTATTAACAGTCAATTTAGCGCATGAATTCATGAAAACATATGAACATAAATATATTTTACCCGCAACGATTCTTATAAGTTGGATTAGTTTATTTATAGCTCAGTGGATTATAGAAAATATGTTTAAAGCTACCACTGAATTTAGTCTTATTATAGATTTAGTTGGAGGTATTTACTTCATATACTTACTTATTAAAAGGAGGAATGAAGATTGATTCAGATTAGAAATTTAGATAAAAAAATTCAGAGTAAATCTATTTTGAAAGATATAAATGTTGATATACAAAAGGGTAAGTTAACCTCTTTGATAGGTCCAAATGGAGCAGGAAAAAGTACACTTCTATCAGCAGTAAGTCGATTATTTGAATATCAGAACGGTACAATTAATATTGAAAATAAATTAATTGATGATTATAAAAGTGATGAATTAGCAAAAAAGTTAAGTATTTTAAAACAAACAAATCATACTGATATGAATATCACTGTAGAACAGCTTGTAAATTTTGGGCGTTTTCCTTATTCAAAAGGTCGAATGAAAAAAGAAGATCATGAGAAAGTTGCATATGCCATTGATTTACTACATCTAAGGGAAATCAAAGATAGAAATATAAAAACACTATCTGGAGGACAAAGACAACGTGCGTATATTGCTATGACAATTGCTCAAGATACAGAATACATTTTGTTAGATGAACCGTTAAATAATTTAGATATGAAACATTCAGTTCAAATTATGCAGATACTTCGAACATTGTGTCGCGATTTAAATAAAACGATTGTTATTGTACTCCACGATATTAATTTTGCATCTTGTTATTCAGATTACATTGTTGCACTAAAGAAAGGTGAAATTGTTAAATCTGGCCCAAAAGATAGTATAATTGAAACAAATGTGTTAAGAGATTTGTATGAAATGGATGTTCATGTAGAAGAAATTAGAGGCCAACGTATTTGTTTATACTATGATGAGGTTATCTTTTAAAATGAGATAAATATTTTTATATTTAAAGGGGTGATGCTTAGAAAATATAAAAGAAAATAGTTGAAAAATTGAGTGCCAAATTTAACTTATAAAAGGAGAAATACATATGAAGAAAACAGTCTTATTTTTAGTCTTAACTTTAGCTTTAGTATTATCAGCGTGTAGTAATAATTCTGGTAATAAATCAAATAATGAAAATGATTCAAAAGATACAGTTTCAATTAAAAATAGCTTTTCAGCAAGTGGAAATGACGAAAGTAGTAATGAGGATAAAAAAATTAGTAACACTGTGAAAGTGCCTAAAAATCCTAAGAACGCGGTTGTTCTAGATTATGGAGCATTAGATGTTTTGAAAGAAATGGGTGTAGCTGATAAAGTGAAAGGCTTACCAAAAGGCGAAAATAATGAATCTTTACCAAGTTTTCTAAGTGAATTTAAAAAGGATAAATATATTAATACTGGTAATTTAAAAGAAATAAATTTCGATAAAATAGCTGAAGCTAAACCGGATGTTATTTATATTTCAAGTAGAGCAGCCACTCAGAAAAATCTAGATGAGTTTAAAAAAGCAGCGCCTAAAGCTAAAGTTGTCTATGTAGGCGCAAGTGAAGATCATTATATTAAAGATATGAAAAAGAACACAGAAAATCTAGGTAAAATTTATAACAAAGAAGATAAAGCAAAAGATATGAATACAAAATTAGATCAAAAAATTTCAGATATGAAAAAACAAACTAAGAATTTCGATAAATCTGTAATGTATCTTTTAGTTAATGAAGGAGAACTTTCTACATTCGGACCAGGCGGAAGATTTGGTGATTTGGTATTTAATACACTAGGCTTTAAACCAGCAGATAAACACGTTAAAATAAGTCCACATGGTCAAAACATTAATAATGAATATATCAGTAATCATGATCCAGATATCATTTTAGCAATGGATCGCGGGTCAGTTGTGGGTGGAAAATCGACAGCTAAACAAGTATTAAAAAATGATGTTATTAAAGATGTAACAGCAGTTAAAAATAACAATGTTTATGAATTAGATCCTAAATTATGGTATTTTGCTTCAGGCTCAACAACAACAACAGTAAAACAGATTGATGAATTAGAAAAAGTAATTGATAAAACTAAAAAATAAATCTAGGATATTAAGTTTAGAATAAATAAAAGAGTGGGACATACATCCTAGCAAAATAGCCAGTAAATGAGTTTTTTATAAATTCATTTACTGGCTTCTTTATTTACAATACTTCGTATGGTTGGCTCGATTTGTTAGGGGACAACTTTAGTCTGTAGTCTTTAGTTTGTCCTGTTCCCTCAAGAGTCTTGCCAAAATACTTTGTCTTTATATGTTATTCTATATATCATTTAATTTAAGTATTAAATTTCAAAATATAAATGATAGTGAAATTTACAACGTGAATTAAAATGTGCTTGGCAATTTGGACATGTTTCAGTCATCATGTATTCATGAATAGAGAGTTCATTTTGACAAACTCCACAAAGTATCGCCTTTTTATGAAATTCCTCTGCTGACCAACGCTGAATGTTATGAGATTCATGTTCGTTATGACATTGATAACAAGGATAATACTTTTCACAACATTTAAATTTAATCGCTATAATGTCAAGAAATGTATGATAGTGAATACAACGTGTTTCATTGTCTACGAGAGAACCATAAACTTTTAGCATTGTTTAACATCTCCTAACATTGAGAATTTACTCTGACTCTGGATATTCGCCAATGATTCGAACTTCACGATGTAATTCAACATCAAATTTTTCTTTCACGACTTTTTGTACGTGATGAATTAAATTCTCATAATCTGTTGCTGTACCATTATCGACATTTACCATAAATCCGGCATGTTTAGTTGAGACTTCCACGCCACCAATACGATGGCCTTGAAGATTTGAATCTTGAATTAATTTTCCAGCAAAATGACCTGGAGGACGTTGGAATACACTACCGCATGAAGGATATTCAAGTGGTTGTTTAGATTCACGACGTTCTGTAAGATCATCCATTTTAGCTTGAATCTCGTTCAAGTTACCTGGTTCTAAAGTAAATGCTGCTTCAAGAACTACTAAATGTTGTTTTTGAACGACACTGTTTCTATAGTCTAAATGTAATTGTTCTTTAGTAAGTTGTATCAAATCGCCGTGTTCATTTACACATAAAGCATAATCGATGCAATCTTTAATTTCTCCTCCATAGGCGCCTGCATTCATATAAACAGCACCACCAACAGAACCAGGAATGCCACAAGCAAATTCTAAGCCGGTAAGAACGTGATCTCTTGCCGCTCTTGATACATCTATAATTGCTGCACCGCTTCCTGCTATAATTGCATCATCTGAGACATTAATATGATTAAGAGATAATAGACTAATCACAATACCTCTGATACCGCCTTCGCGAATAATAATATTTGAACCATTCCCTAAATATGTAACAGGTAATTGATGTTCATGAGCATAACGTACGATAGTTTGTACTTGCTCATTTTCAGTAGGTGAAAGGTAAAAATCTGCATTTCCACCAGTTTTCGTGTATGTATAACGTTTTAACGGTTCATTAACTTTAATAATATTGTCAGGTACTAAAGATTTTAAATCTTTTAAGATGTCTTCTTGTTCTAACATAAGTACATCCTTTCTTCTCTTCTATAATCTAAACTTTATTATAGCAACTTTACATATGTTTTGCTAAAAGAGTTTAAAACAATTTGTATATCATTAAAGTGTATGATACAAATTATCAAAAAATTTCTGTTTTTGGTTTTCGTAGTATCGGATTGTTGAGTTTAGATTGATAAATTTATTTTTCTGATTAGAAAACATCTGTGCTACGTGTTTTTGTGTAGACAGTACGTGATCTATAGCTAAATATTGAGTGAATAAGGGCGTATCTATTTGAATAATATGTAATCGTATTATTTGCTTAAGATTGATCATATTATCAAATTTTGCCATCATCACTTTCTTTTTATAAGGGTGGTGTAATCGATAAAAGCCTACATAATTCAATCTCTTTTCATCAAGAGATGTAATATCATGGAGATTGTTGACTCCAACTAAAACATCTAAAATCGGTTCTGTGGGATAAGAAAAATGTTTTGTTCCTCCGATATGTTGTGTAAATTTTACTGGAGAATCTAACAAGTTAAATAACAGAGCTTTAGTGTCTTCGTACAACTGATGATAATCATTGCCGTTGGAACAATTTATAAATGATTGAACAGATGCATACATGTGTAACTCCTTCAATTAAATTATTATACAAATTCTGAAATACTATAACATAATTTATTTTCAATATAAATAACTTTATGTATAATACGGGTGTTAGGAGTGCAAAAATGAAAAAATTAATAATACTTTCATTATGTTCACTATACTGTTTGATACTTTCTGGTTGTGGTCAGAATAATAACGAAGATTTAAATCGCTTCAAACAACACCTATCTAAAGTAGAGACCAAGCAAAAAAGCGTGGAAAAAGTGATGAATCAATTAGAGCTGAACCGTTTAAATGATATAAGTAAAACCGATACAACAGATAAAAATAAAAAGTCATTTGAACGACTACAGAAAAATATAAATCACCGTTTAGTGCCTGAGTTTAAAGAGTATGAAAAAGAAGCTAAACATCTTCCGGCTAAGACAAATAAAACTCGTCAATTAAAGAAAGATTATTTAAATCATGTGAGTAATCAACATCAATCTATAAATGAAATTAAATCATTTGTAGATTTATATAATCAATCAGTTGTGGAAAATGAAAAAATTCTAAATTATACACATTCATTTGAAATAAATAGAGCACTAGTAGAAAAAGATATACGTAAAACAAATAATCAAGAAAATGCACATCTATTAAAATCTAAAATTGAAAACAATAATCGTAATTTACGAAAAACTGCTCAAAAATATTTAGAAAAGGATAATTATCCTACTTCAAAAGCAATTAATGAGCATATAAAACCACTGATACAAAAACAGATTAAAGATTTAAATCAGACTAATATTACAGATTCACATTTAAACAATGCTCGTAAAAATGCGATAGAAATGTACTATAATTTACTTGATTATTATGAGACACGTGAAACAACTATTAAGATTGAAGATCAACTTTCAAAAATTAATGTTGAGAAACTACCTAAAACGGGTAAAGATTTAAGTAAGGGAAATTACAACTTTAATACAGAATTAGAAAAAGTACAGCAAAACGAATAAAACCTAAATTTAAATTTTTGGTTAACATTATATGATGAAATGTGTATAATTGTAGCCATTGAGAAGTTTAATTTAAAAAAAGGGACAAAGTTAAAAAATTTAGAGGTGAATAGAATGGCTATAAAGCTGAGTTCGATTGACCAGTTTGAACAAGTATTAGAAGAACATAACGATGTATTTGTATTAAAACATAGTGACACATGTCCAATTTCAGCTGCAGCATTTGATCAATTTAATAAGTTTTTATATGAAAGAGACATAGATGGATATTATCTAGTGGTTCAAGAAGAAAGAAAACTTTCTGATTATATTGCTGAAAAGACAAATGTGAAACATGAATCACCACAAGCTTTTTATTTTGTAGATGGAAAAGCTGTATGGAATGCTAGTCATAGTGATATTAATGTATCTACATTAGCACAAGCTGAAGAATAAGAAAGATAAATATATCGATTTAAGAGTCTGGTACATTTTTTGTTACCAGCTCTTTATTATATCTACCTTTTTATCATTTTAAATGACTTTTATGTTTATAAAATATAAAAAATGAAATATGCGATGAACCTATGTATAATGTGAAAGTGAAGTTATAACGTATGAATTTAAGAAAGATAGAAAGTGGCATGAGGTGAAAATAGAATGAAAATTTTAGTGGCCATGGATGAATTTAACGGTATTATTTCGAGTTATCAAGCGAATCGTTATGTGGAAGAAGCAATAGCAAGTCAAATTGATCAGGCAGATATTGTACAGGTACCTTTATTTAACGGACGTCATGAATTATTAAATTCAGTATTTCTTTGGCAATCAGGTACAAAATATAAAGTGAATGTTCATGATGCTGATATGAATGAGATTGAAACGATATATGGACAAACTGAAGAAGGTACTATAATTATTGAAAGTAATTTATTTTCAAAAGGTAATAAAGCAATTGAACAACGTACTAGTTTTGGGCTAGGAGAAGTTATTTTAGATGCATTAAACAAGGACACAGATCATATTATTATATCTTTAGGTGGTATGGATAGTTTTGATGGTGGCGTAGGGATGCTACAAGCTTTAGGAGCTAAATTTTATGATGATGAAAATAGAGAACTTGACGCACGAGAAGGCGCACAAATGATTAAATTCATTCGTCATATTGATATCTCTGGACTGCCTAGCACATTGGAAAATGTCAGACTGCAAGTGATGACAGATTTTTCTAGTAAGTTGTATGGAAAAAATAGTGAAATTATGAAGTTAAGCTATAATCATCAAATTCCACACAAAAAAGCAGTAGAAATTGATAATTTAATGTGGTACTTAAATGAGATTATGAAAAATGAATTACATATTGCTTTAGGATCTATTGAACGTGGAGGAGCCGGTGGCGGTATTGCTGCGGTGTTGAAAGCATTATACAACACAGAAATTTTAACGAGTCATGAACTAGTAAATCAAATTACACATTTAGATGAGTTAGTATCTCAGGCAGATTTAATTATCTTTGGAGAGGGTTTAAAAGAAGAAGATCATATGCTTGAAACAACCACATTGACTATTGCGGAACTTACAGAAAAATATCACAAACCATCTATTGCAATTTGTGCGACTAATGATAAGTTTGATATATTTAATCATCATCGCGTAACAGCCATGTTTAACACATTTATTGAAATGCCGAAAACATATACAGATTTTAAAATGGGTCTTCAAATTAGACATTATACAGTTCAAGCTTTACGATTATTAAAAACTACAGCTAATGGAATAAAATAAATAAAAAAGTTTAGTTCAAAGAATGAACTAAACTTTTTTTATTTGTTATTTTTCATATTGTGTTACTTCTTGAGCAATACCAATAATCACTTGTACTGCTTTTTCCATTACATCGATAGAAGCATATTCAAATGGGCCATGGAAGTTTCCACATCCTGTAAAAATATTAGGTGTAGGTAAACCTTTAAATGAAAGCTGAGAACCATCAGTACCACCGCGTATAGGCGCAGTATTTGGTTTTATCTCTAAATCTGCAAATACTTTTTTAGGAATATCAATAATATACGGATGTGGCTTAATTTGTTCAGCCATATTATAGTATTGGTCTTCGATATCTACTTTTACTGGATAACCTTCATAATGAATATTAATATCATCACGAATTTCTAAAAGTTTTTTCTTTTTAAGTTCAAAAGATTTTCTATCATGATCTCTTATAATATATTGTAAAGAAGCTTTTTCAACTGTTCCTTCTATTTTCATTAAATGATAGAATCCTTCATAACCTTCTGTACGTTCTGGTACTTCATTAGCAGGTAGTAGACTATGGAATTGATGTGCTAATCCAATAGCATTAACCATAACGTTTTTTGCAGAACCAGGATGAACGTTTACACCATGTGTAGTGATTGTTGCTTCTGCTGCATTAAAACTTTCGAATTGTAATTCTCCAAACTCACTGCCATCCATAGTATAGGCGAAATCGGCATTAAAGCGTTTCACATTAAATTTGTGAGGACCACGACCTATTTCTTCATCAGGTGTAAAAGCTATACGTATGCGACCATGTTTAATTTCTGGATGGGTCTGCAAGTATTTTACTGCTTCCATAATTTCTACAACACCTGCTTTATCATCGGCACCTAGTAAAGATGTACCATCTGTAATCATTAGAGTGTGACCTTCTAATTTTTTAAGTTCTGGAAATACATCTTGACTTAATACGCGATTTGTTTGACCTAATTTAATAGGTTGACCATCATAATCTTCTATAATCTGAGGATTAACATTTGTCGCATTAAAATCTGGTGATGTATCTACATGTGCTAAGAAACCTACCGTAGGAACTTCTTTTTCTATGTTACTTTCTAAAGTAGCAAAAAGATAACCATTATTATCCAATTCTATTTCTAATCCAAAGTTTTGCAGTTCTTTTTGTAATAAATGTAATAAATCCCATTGTTTCTCAGTAGAAGGCGTCGATTTCGATTCGGGATTTGATTGTGTATCTATTTTCACATATCTTGATAATCTATCTATAATCTGTACTTTCATGACGAAACATCCCCTTAGACTCTATTGTTCATATTGTAAGATTTTCTGTACGTTTTTCCTTTGATTTTACCATAAAATTGCTTAATACGTGTGTAAATATAATAGAGAATTTCTGCTACTAATATTCCAAAAGCAATTGAACCAGAAATTAATGTGACCTCTAGAAATGTATTCACAGCATGAGTATAGTCATTAGATACTAAAAATCGTGTTGCTTCATATGCTGTACCACCAGGAACAAGAGGGATTATACCTGGCACAATGAAGATAATAACGGGTCTTTTATAGCGTCGACTCATCACATGACTTAATAAACCAAGAATTAAACTACCTAAAAACGCAGCGCCAACTTTTCCTAAATCCATATCTACGGTATATTGATAAATTGTCCAAGCTAAGGCGCCGACAAATCCACAAGCAAGTAAAAGTCGTTTAGGAGCGTTAAATATAATAGAAAAAAGTACTGTCGAAATAAAACTTATAACAAAATGAAATAAATAAAATAACATACATAAACAGCCTTTCTTAAAGAATTAATAAAACAATCGCTACGCCTGCACCAATAGCGAATGATGTTAGTGCAGCTTCTACACCACGAGACATTCCAGCAAGTAGCTCGCCAGCCATTAAATCTCTAATAGCGTTACAAATTAAAATTCCAGGTACTAAGGGCATAACACTAGAAATTGTTATAATATTTTGATTTGTAGCAATGCCTAGTTTAGTAAATGTAACAGCAATTGTAATGACTACTGCTGATGCTACAAATTCAGAAAAGAATTTAATTTGAATGAAACGCTGGACAAAGCTAAAAGTTAAGAACGCAGCACCGCCAGCTAAAATAGCAATCCAGCAATCAGAAACAACACCGCCAAACATGAGTAAGAAAAAGCCACATGCAATTGCCGCAGCAAAAAAATTCAATAAAAAAGAATATTGTAATGAAGCTTTACTTAGATGAATCAGTTCTGATTTAGCTTCATCAATAGTTAACTCATTTTTAGCAATCTTTCTAGAAAGACTATTTGTAAGAGCAATTTTTTCTAAATCTGTAGTACGATCTCTAATTCTTATAAGCCTTGTATTTGTTCGATCATTAAGTGAGAAAATGATAGCGGTCGATGTGACAAAGCTATATGTATCATTTAAACCATAACTGTGAGCAATTCGATTCATAGTGTCTTCAACACGGTAAGTTTCAGCTCCAGATTCTAAGAGAATACGACCAGCTATTAACACAACATCAATCACCTTATTTTCATCGATAATAGTGATTGAATTATTCATAAAAGCACCTCCACAATAATTAAAATATATAATGATTTTCTTGTATATCTATAATATTCTTCGCTTGTATTAATACTTTATTACTAAATCAGTCATTTTAAAAGTAGAATAACAAATAAATAATATAGATGTTAAATGAGTATAAAAAAGAGATGCAACAGAATTCATTTCGAATTCCACGTTCCATCTCAAATTAAATCGTAACGTCTATAATTTAATTATAGGATTAAACATTACTTGATTACGACCTTCTTTTTTAGCTACATGGACCATATCATCGGCGTCTTTAAATACTTTACGTTGAGATTTATATTCATCTTGAGATAAATAACCAACGCCAATAGATACAGATAATTTTATAACTTCCTTATTAGGTAAATGGAACGAAGATTTTTCGACTGCCATCCTAATATTTTCAGCAAGTTTCACACTTTGATCTAAAGAATAATCGAAGATAACGATAGAAAATTCTTCACCGCCATTACGGAAGATTTTAAATTGATGTGGTACATAATTTTTAAGCAATTGAGACATTTGTTTTAGTACAGCGTCTCCTGCTTTATGAGTATATGTATCATTAACATCTTTAAATCCGTCAATGTCAACGAGTAAAAGTGCGAGACTAGTATGTTCTATTTCGGCTTTTTGAGAAATCTTATTTAAATGTCTATCAAATTCTTTTACATTACCTAAACCTGTTAAATAATCGTACTTATCCTCGTTTTCGTACCGTGTAACAAGCGAAAAGAAATGCCAGATATCAACAAAGGTAATAGCAGAAGTAATCGTTAGTACGAATGAAATAGGTATAAGCATAATTAATTCAGTTAAATCATATAAAGTTGTGAAGATAGATAAAACAAAAATAATAACAATACTGATAGCATTTAAAATAATTAAAGCAATAATATCATTTTTTTTAAGAAACGGCCCAATTAAACTAACAATAATACCTATTATAATAAGAACGACGCCATAAAAAAATGAATTTCCGAATAAAAATATATCCACTAGACTTATGATAAGTGAGGCAATAAAAGTGTAACCGACGTTTGTATAGCGACCAAGGAATAGTAACGGAACGAAAGTTAGGCGAATAAGATATTGATGATGAAAAGGAATAGGGTAAGCTGTTAATAGTAATGCCACCAAAGTCATTAAAATTGTGACATAACCTTTAGAAAATATCATGATTTTATTTTCTGAATATTGTAATCGATGGAATAAATAAATTCCAGCTACCATAACGGCAATATTGTAAATAATTGCTTCAATCATATTGGGATCGACTCCTTTAAATTAACCATTAGTAATTGTAAGTGAAAACTTACTATTTGTCATTAAGTTGTTTGTTATAAAATATATATTATGAATTTCAGATAGACTTTCATGTTCAAATTTATAACAAAATGATATGATATAAAAAATACGTATCTTTACAAAAAATTTACAATTAATTTTAATTAGTTTATGATACATGATTAAAAGTGGTCTATTTAATGAATAGATTATTACGAAGAAAATAAATAGACTAATAATATATAAAATTAAAAAAGTATATATACTACTATAGTCTAATTTAAAAAATTAATAATAATTGTTTAAATAGTATAGATGAAAAAATAACAGGAATATATTGAAGGTGAACTGATGTATACTTTATTACTTATTGTTGTAACATTGGTAATCAGTTTAATAATAACACCTATTATAATAAAGGTTTCTTTTAAATTTAATTTAGTAGATCGACCTAACTATAGAAAAGTACATACAAAACCAGTATCAGTCATGGGAGGTACTGTCATACTACTTTCATTTCTTATTGGTTTATGGTTAGGTCATCCCATAGAGAGAGCAGTCAAACCTTTGGTAATTGGTTTAATTATTATGTATTTTGTAGGCATCATTGATGATATTTATGATTTGAAGCCAATTTTAAAATTAATTGGACAAATTATAGCAGCATCAGTTGTCGTTTTTTACGGGATTACCATAGATTTTATTTCTTTTCCAATTGGTCCAACCATTCATTTTGGTATTTTAAGTATACCGATTACAATTATATGGATTGTAGCAATAACAAATGCAATAAATTTAATAGATGGTTTAGATGGTTTGGCATCAGGTGTGTCAGTTATTGGTTTAACTACCATTGGTTTCATAGCTATATTACAAGGAAATGTATTTATCATTATGATTTGCAGTTTGTTGATTGGCGCATTACTTGGCTTCTTATTCTTTAATTTCCATCCTGCTTCAATCTTTTTAGGCGATAGTGGAGCATTAATGATTGGATTTATTATTGGCTTTTTATCCTTACTAGGTTTTAAAAACATCACATTTATTTCTTTATTCTTCCCAATTGTTATTTTAGCGGTACCATTTATTGATACCTTATTTGCAATGATTAGAAGAGTGAGAAATGGTCAACACATTATGCAAGCAGATAAATCACATTTACATCATAAACTTCTTGCATTAGGATATACACATCGTCAAACAGTATTACTGATATACTCTATTGCGATTATGTTTAGTTTATCGAGTATTATATTGTATTTATCTCAACCATTAGGTGTATTACTAATGTTTATCTTAATCGTCATCACAATTGAACTCATCGTTGAATTTACTGGCTTAATAGATGATAGCTATCGTCCTATTCTTAATTTAATTTCTAAAAAAAATGACGATGCATCTCGCCATAAGACAAACCATAAATAATACTTTTATTCACTTATTTACAAAAGCCAGCAATCTTAAGCGTTTGCTGGCTTTTGTAATTTAATTAATTTGTTTCAATATCAAAAGGTAATTGCTTAGGTGTATCTTTTTCTAAATCATATTGACTTGCTGTATTACGGTTTAAAAATTCGATAAATGAGTCGTATTCTGTTTCTACAACATCAATCTTATAACTCACTTTATCAGTGTAAACTTTGTCTCTTAGAAAAAAAGAGGTTGAAGCAAGTTCATACTCAAATTTACCTGTTAAGTCATAATTAATGGTAACAGTAGTGGGAATAGCATTTCTTAATTCTACACGGCCGATATCGTAAATCACATCTCGTACTGCACCACTATATGCACGAATTAATCCGCCACCGCCAAGTTTAATGCCACCAAAATACCGAGTAACTACTACACAAGCATTGTGAATATCCAGTTTTTTTAATATTTCAAGCATAGGAATACCTGCTGTTCCTGTTGGTTCTCCATCATCGTTGGCTTTTTGTATATTCATTTGATTGCCAACAGTATACGCAGAACAATTATGTGTTGCTTCTTTATGAGTTTGTTTTACTTCTTCTATAAACATCTTAGCCTCTTCTTCTGAGAAAACAGGTTTGATATGAGCAATAAATCGAGATTTATTAATTGTATTTTCAATAATATGTTCTTTTTTTATAGTAATAACATGATCACTCAATTGATAAATACCTCCACGATATGATTAATATGAATTTTATTATACACGTTTGTTTTCTTTTAGATAAATAATTGATTATGAATTTCCTTTTTTATTAAAATAATTTATAATACTGTTGAGTATAATTGAGGAGGACGATTATGAAAATTGCAGTAATGACAGACTCTACTGCGAATCTGCCAAAACATATTATTGAAAAATATCAGATACCAGTTGCACCACTGAGTGTAACATTTGATGATGGAGAAACATTTACTGAACATCCAGATCTTTCAAAAGAATCTTTTTATAAAAAAATGGCCGCATCTAAAACAATTCCTACAACAAGTCAACCAGCTATTGGTGAATGGATAAAGAACTATGAGGAATTAAGAGATAAAGGTTATACAGATGTTATCGTCTTTAATTTATCAAGTGGGATTAGTGGTAGTTATCAATCAGCAACACAAGCAGGTGAAATGGTAGATGGCATTCAAGTCCACACATTTGATACAAGATTAGCTTCTATGATTGAAGGCAGCTATGTGATTTATACATTAAAATTGATTGAAGACGGAGCAACCCCTAACGAAATTATTGATGAATTAACGTCTATTCGTAAAGATACAGGTGCATACTTATTTGTTGATGATTTAAAAAACTTACAAAAAAGTGGTCGTATTACTGGTGCCCAAGCATGGATTGGAACACTTTTACAAATGAAGCCAGTGCTTAAGTTTGAAGAAGATGGAAAAATTCATCCTTTAGAAAAAGTACGTACACGTAAGCGAGCTTATAATTCTATAGAACAACATGCACTTGATATTGCGAAAAATATTAATGATGTAACAGTGTTTGTGATTAATGGCGATAAAATAAAAGAGGGTAAAGATTTTTGTGCTAAATTAAAAGAGAAATATTCAAACATTAATATTCAATATTGTGAATATGGGCCAGTCATTGCATCTCATTTAGGTTCAGGTGGAATCGGAGTTGGATATTTCCCAAGAAAAATTGTAATCGAATAAGATGAAGGTCTAATCGTTAAAAGTGAGAACATGGAGGGCTAAGGTACCCATCTCCTTTTCGATTAGACTTTTTTTATTTTAATAAGGAAGTGATGAAATATTAAATATTATGGAAGATTAGTATCTTCAGAAATAGAATTAAAAGATGAAATAATCAGTGAGAAAACGTTAGGTATCGTAAAGAGTTCAAAAGGATATCGATGTATTCAATGTGGTAATGAAGATAGTGCTCATTTCTATCAATATTTTTCCTCTATTCTTAATAAAGAAGTAATATATTGTCGACAATGTATACATCTAGGAAGAATGGATAATATTACTGAATATAAAATCATTAAAAGTAAAAATGTTAAATCAGAGGGATTATATACATTATCTTTTAAATTATCTGAACAGCAATGTTATGCATCTGAAAAAATCTTATCTGCTATAGAAAACTGTGAAGACTTATTATTATATGCGGTAACTGGTGCAGGAAAAACAGAGATGATATATGAGGGTATTAGCTTATCACGTAAAAGAGGATTTAATGTAGCAATCATCTCTCCAAGAGTAGATGTAGTAGTAGAGATTAGCCAGCGTATTAAAGAAGTTTTTTTGAAAGAAGATATTGACGTATTGCATCAATCAAGTAAACAACAATATAACGGACATTTTGTAATTTGTACTATCCATCAACTATATCGATTTAAAAATCACTTTGAAGTTATTTTTGTCGATGAAGTTGATGCATTTCCGCTGCCTATGGATCATCATCTACAAAATGCTATTAAACAAGCGGCTAAACCGCTATCTACATTGATTTATATGACTGCAACGCCACCTAGACATTTACTGCGTCAAATACCAAAACATCGCATTATACAGTTACCTGCTCGCTTTCATAGACACCCATTACCAGTTCCAAAATTTAAATATTTTAAATTAAATATGAATCGTACTCAAAGTTTTTTAAAGTATATGTTATTAAATCAGATTGAACATAAAAGATTTACGTTAGTATTTTTTAATAATATAGAAAAGATGATTAAGATATCCGAATACTATAAAAAAATATTTTCAGATTTGATATGTATTTCAAGTGAAGATGCTTTACGTTTTGAAAAAGTGAAAGCACTTCGTGAAGGAAAACATCGAATTGTTTTTACAACAACAATTTTAGAACGTGGATTTACTATGGCTCAATTAGACGTTATCGTAATTAATGCAGATACATTTGAAAAGGCTGCATTAGTACAAATTGCTGGAAGAGTTGGACGTAAACAAGAAGCTCCCACAGGAATGGTATTATTTCTTCATGAAGGTGTGAGTATATCAATGTTGATGGCTAAAAAAGATATTACAAGAATGAATAAATTAGGGATTCAAAGAGGGTGGATCGATGAATAAATGTATTCAGTGTGCTACTTCTATTCACGAAGAGTTATCTATATTTAATTTTTATAAACCACCACAACAATTTTGTGAAACATGCAAAAAACAATGGCAAGCCATTAAGCTTGATATCAATGATGAAAAAAGATGTACAAGATGCCTTAATTATAAAATAAATACAGGTGATGAATGTTTAGACTGTAAATGTCTCAATCAGCAATTTACGCTAATGTCACAACTGTATTGTGATTATAAATATGATGGAATAATGAAAGAAACGATTCATCATTATAAATTTATGAAAGATTATTATTTAGCTGAGGTTTTAGCTTCAAAGTTAACATTGCCTAAAACGTCATACGATTATATTGTCCCTATTCCATCCCCTTATAAAAGAGATGAACATCGAACGTTTAATCCAGTAACCACTGTTTTGGACAAAATGGGTATAAGCTATATAGAATTATTAGGCACACGTTCACGACCTAAGCAATCAAGACTTGGAAAAAAAGAACGATTTAAAGCTGACAATCCGTTCTATCTTAAAGAAAATATAGATATTACAAATAAAAATATTTTACTGATTGATGATATCTATACTACAGGTTTGACAGTTCATTATGCTGGAAGTGTATTATGTAATAAAAAAGTCAGAAAATTCAAAGTGTTTGCGTTTTCAAGATGACTTAAACATGATATTATAATAGTAAGAATTACCAATATTAGAGGTTAAAGGAGAGATAACTATGATTAGATTTGAAATTCATGGAGATAACCTCACTATTACAGATGCTATCCGCAACTATATTGAGGAAAAAATTGGTAAACTTGAACGTTATTTTAATAATGTGCCAAATGCAGTTGCACATGTAAAAGTTAAAACGTATCAAAATTCAGCTACTAAAATCGAGGTAACAATTCCTTTGAAAAATGTTACATTGAGAGCTGAAGAACGACACGACGATTTATACGCAGGAATTGATTTAGTTACAAGCAAATTAGAACGTCAAGTTCGTAAATACAAAACGCGTGTGAATCGTAAGAATAGAGATAATGGAGAACAAGAACCATTTATTGCTGAGCAACAAACAGTAGTGAATGAGGATGTGGAAGATACTTCAGAATCATCAAATGAGAATGAAATAGAAATTATTCGTTCTAAACAGTTTAGTTTAAAACCAATGGATTCTGAAGAAGCAGTATTACAAATGGATTTATTAGGGCATGATTTTTACATTTTTACAGATCGTGAAACAGATGGTACAAGTATTGTGTATCGACGTAAAGATGGTAAATATGGTCTGATTGAAACAACTGAATAGTTGAATGTAGACGTTCTTTGCGAAAGTTAAGTATGAGGAGCTATGACTAGAATTGAAAATACATGACATAAGCACGTGTTCAATTCAGTCAATGACTACTTCCTTGTTTAAAGGTACCTGAGACAAGTTGATGTCCCAGGTACTTTTATTATTTAGAAGAGAATAATAAATATTATATGTATCGTACAATGTGAAGAATAAGTATGAAGCTACTATCGACTAGCTACTTTTACACTTATTCATGGACGGTATAATCATGCTATGCTAATGTAATGAGGTAATTAAAAATTAAAGGGATAGTAAGTTTTTTAAAATAGAAAGAAAGTATAAATATAAAAGTAATTATTGTACACAATTAAGCATATCATTTATATGAGTATTTAAGTATAAATTTGAACTTATAAATGATATTATAAATTGTTGTAGGCCAAACAGTTTTTTTAGCTAAAGGAGCGAACATAATGGGATTTTTATCAAAAATTGTTGACGGCAATAAGAAAGAAGTGAAACGTTTAAGTAAAAAAGCTGATGAAGTACTTGCTTTAGAGGAAAAAATAGCGATTTTAACTGACGAAGAAATCAGAAATAAAACGAAACAATTTCAAGAAGAAGCACAAGCAATTGAAGATGTAAAAAAACAAAATGACTATTTAGATAAAATTTTGCCGCAAGCATTTGCATTAGTACGTGAAGGTGCAAAACGTGTATTTAACATGTCACCTTATAAAGTTCAGGTTATGGGTGGTATTGCTATTCATAAAGGTGATATTGCAGAAATGAGAACTGGTGAAGGTAAAACATTAACTGCGACAATGCCAACGTATTTAAATGCTTTAGCAGGTCGAGGTGTTCATGTTATTACAGTCAATGAATACTTATCTAGTGTTCAAAGTGAAGAAATGGCTGAATTATATGAGTTTTTAGGTTTAACAGTTGGTTTAAATCTAAATAGTAAATCTACAGAAGAAAAACGAGAAGCATACGCAAAAGACATTACTTATAGTACAAATAATGAATTAGGCTTCGATTACTTAAGAGATAATATGGTGAATTATGCGGAAGAACGTGTAATGAGACCATTACATTTTGCGATTATTGATGAGGTTGACTCTATTTTAATAGATGAAGCAAGAACACCGTTAATTATTTCAGGTGAAGCTGAAAAGTCAACGTCTCTTTATACTCAAGCGAATGTTTTTGCTAAGATGTTAAAAGCAGATGAAGATTATAAATATGATGAAAAAACAAAAGCTGTTCATTTAACAGAACAAGGTGCAGATAAAGCAGAACGAATGTTTAAAATCGATAATTTATATGATGTTCAAAATGTAGATATTATTAGTCATATTAATACTGCTTTAAGAGCACATGTTACTTTACAACGCGATGTCGATTATATGGTCGTAGATGGAGAAGTATTAATTGTAGATCAATTCACTGGTCGTACAATGCCGGGACGTCGTTTTTCTGAAGGATTGCATCAAGCTATTGAAGCTAAAGAAGGCGTGAAAATTCAAAATGAATCTAAAACAATGGCTTCAATTACTTTCCAAAACTACTTCCGTATGTATAATAAATTAGCTGGAATGACTGGTACTGCTAAAACTGAAGAAGAAGAGTTCCGTAATATCTATAATATGACAGTAACTCAAATTCCAACGAACAAACCTGTTCAACGTCAAGATAAGTCTGATTTAATTTATATTAGTCAAAAAGGAAAATTTGATGCAGTTGTAGACGATGTAGTTGAAAAACATAAACAAGGACAACCAGTTTTATTAGGTACTGTTGCAGTAGAAACAAGTGAATACATTTCAAATTTATTGAAAAAACGCGGTATACGTCATGATGTATTAAATGCGAAGAATCATGAAAGAGAAGCTGAAATTGTAGCAAATGCAGGACAAAAAGGTGCAGTTACTATTGCTACTAATATGGCTGGACGTGGAACAGACATTAAATTAGGTGAAGGCGTAGAAGAAATAGGTGGCCTTGCCGTAATAGGTACTGAACGACATGAATCTCGTCGTATTGATGATCAATTACGTGGTCGTTCAGGTCGTCAAGGAGATAAAGGGGATAGTCGTTTCTACTTATCATTACAAGATGAATTAATGGTTCGTTTTGGTTCTGAAAGACTTCAAAAAATGATGAATCGTTTAGGTATGGATGATTCAACGCCAATAGAATCTAAAATGGTTTCACGTGCAGTTGAGTCAGCTCAAAAACGTGTTGAAGGAAATAACTTTGATGCACGTAAACGAATTCTCGAATATGATGAAGTATTACGTAAACAACGTGAAATTATTTATAATGAACGTAATAGCATTATAGATTCAGAAGATAGTTCAGAAATTGTTATGGCGATGATGCGTACTACTTTACAGAGAGCTATTAACTACTATATTAACGATGAAGATGATAATCCTGATTATGGACCATTTATAGATTATGTTAATGATGTGTTTATTCAAGAAGGAGAATTAACTGAAGAAGAAATTAAAGGTAAAGATTCTGAAGATATTTTTGAAGTGGTATGGGCTAAAATTGAAAAAGGTTATGAAATCCAAAAAGAAAAAATTGGAGATCAAATGCCTGAATTTGAACGTATGATTTTATTACGTTCTATTGATACTCATTGGACTGACCATATTGATACAATGGATCAGTTACGCCAAGGTATACACTTACGTTCATATGCACAACAAAATCCACTTCGTGATTACCAAAATGAAGGACACGAGTTATTTGACTTAATGATGCAAGCTATTGAAGAAGATACGTCTAAATATATATTAAAATCTGTTATTCAAGTAGACGAACAAGTTGAACGTGAAAAAACAACAGATTTTGGTAAGGCACAACACGTATCTGCTGAAGATGGCAAAGAAAAAGCAAAAAAACAGCCTATTGTAAAAGGTGAAAAAATTGGACGTAATGATCCTTGTCCTTGTGGTAGTGGTAAAAAATATAAAAATTGCCATGGTAAAGAAGATTAATATCAAGTAATTATAATTAGGCGAGATCGAGACGTATATTGCTTATCATTTAAAAGCTTTTGTCACGATCTCGTATTTTATTTAAAGAATTTATAAATAAAGGAGACATATATAGTGGAATTATCAGAAATCAAACGTAATATTGATGAATATAATAATGATTTAGAACAAATTAGGGGGTCTCTTTGACTTAGAAAATAAAGAAACAAATATTCAAGAATATGAAGAAATGATGACAGAACCGGACTTTTGGGATAACCAAAATAAAGCTCAAGATGTTATTGATAAAAATAATGCATTAAAATCGATAGTTAATGGTTACTATGAACTCAACCATAAATTAGAAGATATGGATGCAACATGGGAATTACTTCAAGAGGAATATGATGATGAAATCAAAGAAGATTTAGAACAAGATATTGTAACATTCAGAGAACAAATCGATCAGTTTGAATTACAATTATTATTAGATGGCCCACATGATGCAAATAATGCTATTTTAGAGTTGCATCCTGGTGCTGGAGGGACCGAATCTCAAGACTGGGCTAGCATGTTATTAAGAATGTACCAAAGATATGGTGAACAACAAGGTTTTAAAGTAGAAACCATCGATTATTTACCAGGTGATGAAGCGGGAGTAAAAAGCGTCACATTATTGATTAAAGGTCATAATGCCTACGGTTACTTAAAAGCAGAAAAAGGAGTACATCGACTTGTAAGAATTTCACCTTTTGATTCATCTGGAAGACGCCATACGTCATTTGCTTCTTGTGATGTTATACCAGAATTTGATAATGATGAAATAGAAATAGAAATTAATCCTGATGACATTACAGTAGATACATTTAGAGCATCAGGTGCAGGTGGACAACATATCAATAAAACAGAGTCTGCAATCCGTATTACTCACCATCCAACTGGAATTGTAGTGAACAACCAAAATGAACGTTCTCAAATCAAGAACCGTGAAGCTGCAATGAAAATGTTGAAATCTAAATTATATCAATTGAAGTTAGAAGAGCAAGAACGTGAAATGGCAGAAATTCGTGGTGAACAAAAAGAAATAGGATGGGGTAGTCAAATTCGTTCGTATGTATTCCATCCATATTCTATGGTAAAAGATCATCGTACAAATGAAGAAACTGCTAAGGTAGATGCAGTAATGGATGGAGATATTGCGCCATTTATAGAAGCTTATTTACGACAAACGATGTCACAAAATGATTGATTGAGTTGTTTATTAATAAAAAATAAAATTTTAAAATCTAAATAAATCTAACTTTAAAATGTAATTCGTGACTTGTAATATTACTAATTTAATCAATTTAAACTAATTTAGGAGTGTTATTTAACCTTTATATTACAAGGTTTTAACATTCCTCTTTTTTAATGTTGTTTATGCTAAAGTATTAATGAACAAGCATACACTACAGCAAAGGAATGACAACATGTTAAAAAAATCAATGACTGTAACATTTGCTTCAATTGCAGCAATTACAGGTTTAAATACGTTAGCACATGCACAACAAACACACATTGTTAAAGAAAAAACAAATGTAGAAGCATTGGCACAACAATTTTCTACAACTGCAGATGAGATAAAAAAATTAAATCATATAGGTAATGAGGAAGTTGAAAAAGATATTTCAATAGTTGTACCTGATAAAGATATTGTTGAAGTTAAATCGGGTGATACATTAAACAACATTGCGAATGCTCATCATTTAACATTAGATGAATTATATGCATTTAATCCAGGAGTAAAACCGTTAATTCATCCTGGTGATTTAATCGCAGTAAGTGACAAAGGTTCAGCAACATTAGAAAGTCAATTGATAAGTGATAGTAGTGTATATGCTACGCCTTATTCAAGTGAAACTGAAACTGCACCATTAAGTTATAATAGCGCTGAAACTGCGTCATATGTAGCGTCTCCATCATATGTTACTAGTAATAATTACAATACTGAAACAGTAAGTGCACCAGTATATTATAATAATAGCGCTTTAAATAACCAAGGTAATCATTATTATTTTGGTAACTGTACATATTATGCATTTGATCGTAGACAACAATTAGGACGTTCAGTAGGGAGCTATTGGGGAAATGCAAATAATTGGGCAAGCTCAGCTAGAAATGCTGGTTTAGTGGTCGATCATCGTCCAGAAGTGGGTGCTGTTTTCCAAACACCAGCGGGTTATTATGGTCATGTGGGCATCGTAGAACGTGTGAACAATGATGGTTCGTTTTATGTTTCAGAGATGAATTGGAATGGTCATTTCAATGATGTTACAAATAGAACAATTTATAATTCGTCTAGTTATAATTTTATACATTAAATTTTCAAAGGATTTATAATGTTAAAGCATCAACAAAGCTTGTGTTTTGTTGATGTTTTTTTAGTTATTAATAATGCAATGTATTGTTTAAAAAAAGAAATAAAAGTTATGAAATTATCACAATTAAAACTTTTTACTAAACGATTGATTGATATAATAAATACAAGTATAATTTCTATTTAATAATATAAGGAGGTATAACCGCATTATGGGGGTTCATCAATACTTTAAACGTTTATCTGATCTTGAAAAATTAATAAGATTACCAGGAAAATTCAAATATTTTGAGCATAATGTTGCAGCACATTCATTTAAAGTGACTAAAATAGCTCAATACTTAGCAACAGTTGAAGAATATCATGGTAATTCAATTGATTGGAAAAGCTTGTATGAAAAAGCCCTTAACCATGATTTTGCAGAAGTATTTACAGGGGATATTAAGACACCAGTTAAATATGCAAGTAGAGAATTAAAAATGTTATTTTCTCAAGTCGAAGAAGAAATGGTAGATACGTTCATTAATGAAGAAATTCCGAAGCCATACCAAGATATTTATCGTAAAAGACTTCAAGAGGGAAAAGATGATTCTTTAGAAGGCCAAATTTTATCAGTAGCTGATAAAATTGATTTATTATATGAAACGTTTGGTGAAATTCAAAAACGTAATCCGGAAGATCTGTTTTTTGAAATTTATGAACATAGCCTAGAAACAATAATGCAATTTGATCATTTAAGTTCAGTACAAGATTTTATTGATCACGTTATACCGGAAATGCTTACAGAAAACTTTATTCCTCGTGCTGAACTACGTGAAACAACAATGTCAATCTTAGAACGACGAAGAAGAAATGAGTGAATATAATGGTATGGTATACTTTAGCTGCTTTCTTTCCTTGTATCTTAGTTATTTTATTTAGTGTCATTACCAGAAGTAAATGGGTAGGCGTTATTGTAACATTGATATTAATTGCCGCTTCAGTGTATAAAGGATTTTTTCATAATGAATGGATTATATTTTTAGATGTAGTATCTATCCTAGCTGGTTATGTGATTATTGATAATTTAGAATTTCACAAACATCAAGACTAAGCTAAAAAAATTGCAGTACGATACCATTTGTTTTATATTATTAATACATATCTAATAAAAATACGTCAACATATTAAGATGAGGCATAAATATAGAAGTGAATTTATATTTGTGTCTCATCTTTTATATATGTATAAAAAGTGATGGCAAACGTAAGCGAACAAACGTTTGTTTTTTTATTCGCTTTTTTGTTAAGATAAGTATAAATAATTTTATTTTTACTGAAATAAACATTTAATAAAATAAACTGAGGAGGCGCTTGAAAGAATGGTAGAACATCATCCTTTTAAATTAAATTCTGAATTTGAACCACAAGGAGACCAGCCTCAAGCCATAAAAAAAATTGTTGAAGGTGTTAAAGCTGGTAAACGTCATCAAACATTACTTGGTGCAACGGGTACTGGTAAAACATTTACCATGAGTAATGTAATTAAAGAAGTTGGAAAACCTACATTAATTATAGCGCATAATAAAACGTTAGCAGGTCAATTGTATAGTGAATTTAAAGAGTTCTTTCCTGAAAATAGGGTAGAATATTTCGTAAGTTACTACGACTATTATCAACCTGAAGCATATGTGCCATCAACGGATACATTTATCGAAAAAGACGCCTCAATTAACGATGAAATCGATCAGTTACGACATTCAGCTACAAGTGCTTTATTCGAACGTGATGATGTGATTATTATTGCAAGTGTAAGTTGTATTTATGGTTTAGGTAATCCAGAAGAATACAAAGATTTAGTTGTTAGCGTTCGAGTAGGGATGGAAATGGATAGAAGTGAGCTTCTTCGAAAATTAGTCGATGTTCAATATTCAAGAAACGACATCGATTTTCAACGTGGTACATTTAGAGTAAGAGGAGATGTTGTAGAAATCTTTCCTGCTTCAAGGGAAGAAATGTGTATCCGAGTAGAATTTTTTGGCGATGAAGTTGATAGAATCAGAGAAGTAAATTATCTAACTGGTGAAGTGATACGTGAAAGAGAACATTTTGCTATATTCCCGGCTTCCCATTTCGTTACTAGAGAAGAAAAAATGAAAGTCGCTATTGAACGTATTGAAAAAGAACTTGAAGAGCGATTAAAAGAATTGAAAGCTGAAAATAAATTATTAGAAGCACAACGTCTAGAACAACGTACAAATTATGACTTAGAAATGATGAGAGAGATGGGCTTTTGTTCAGGAATAGAGAATTATTCTGTTCATTTAACATTAAGACCACTTGGTTCCACACCTTATACGTTACTTGATTATTTTGGTGATGATTGGCTTGTAATGATAGATGAGTCGCACGTGACGTTACCACAAATTAGAGGTATGTTCAATGGAGACCAAGCACGTAAAAAAGTACTCGTAGATCATGGTTTCCGTTTACCAAGTGCTATGGATAACCGTCCACTTAAATTTGAAGAATTTGAACAAAAAACTAAACAGCTCGTTTATGTTTCTGCAACACCTGGTCCATATGAAATTGAACATACTGATAAAATGGTAGAACAAATTATTCGACCAACTGGTTTATTAGATCCTAAAATTGATGTTCGACCTACGAAGAATCAAATTGATGATTTACTCAGTGAAATTCAAGAAAGAATTGATAGGAATGAACGTGTGCTTGTTACAACCTTAACTAAAAAAATGAGTGAAGATTTGACAACATATATGAAAGAGGCAGGAATTAAAGTGAATTATCTTCATTCTGAAATCAAAACACTTGAACGTATAGAAATCATACGTGATTTAAGAATGGGCACGTATGATGCTGTAGTAGGTATCAATTTGCTTAGAGAGGGTATTGATATACCTGAAGTGTCGTTAGTAGTTATTTTAGATGCAGATAAAGAAGGATTTTTACGTTCAAATCGTTCACTTATTCAAACTATCGGACGTGCTGCACGTAACGATAAAGGAGAAGTTATCATGTATGCCGATAAGATAACAGACTCTATGCAGTACGCAATTGATGAAACACAGCGTCGTCGAGAAATACAAATGGCACATAACGAAAAATATGGTATTACTCCTAAAACAATCAATAAAAAAATACATGATGCCATTAGTGCAACAGTGGATAATGATGAAACAAATGAAAAGCAACAAACTGAAGTACCTAAGAAAATGACAAAGAAAGAACGTCAGAAAACAATTGAAAATATTGAAAAAGAAATGAAAAAAGCAGCTAAAGATTTAGACTTTGAAAGAGCAACAGAATTGAGAGATATGTTATTTGAACTAAAAGCAGAAGGGTGATTATTACATGAAAGGTCCAAGTATCGTAGTTAAAGGTGCAAGAGCACATAACTTAAAAGATATCGATATTGAGTTACCAAAGAACAAACTTATAGTGATGACTGGTCTCTCTGGGTCGGGAAAATCATCACTTGCATTTGACACAATATATGCTGAAGGACAACGTCGCTATGTAGAATCGTTAAGTGCCTACGCACGACAATTTTTAGGACAAATGGATAAGCCAGATGTTGATACCATTGAAGGACTATCACCTGCAATTTCAATTGACCAAAAAACGACAAGTAAAAACCCGCGTTCTACAGTAGCTACTGTGACTGAAATATATGATTACATTCGATTATTATATGCACGTGTGGGGAAAGCATTTTGTCCATATCATGGAATCGAAATTGAATCGCAAACCGTCCAGCAAATGGTAGATCGTATATTAGAATTAGAAGAAAGAACTAAAATTCAAATTTTAGCTCCTTTAGTTTCACATAGAAAAGGGAGCCATGAAAAATTAATTGAAGATATTGGCAAAAAGGGATATGTCAGATTACGTGTCAATGGTGAAGTGGTCGATGTAAACGAGGTTCCTGCACTAGATAAAAATAAAAATCATACTATTGAAGTAGTTGTAGATCGTTTAGTTGTAAAATCAGGAATAGAAACAAGATTAGCAGATTCAATAGAAACAAGTTTAGAGCTAGGTGAAGGAAACCTTACTGTTGATGTCATTGGTGGAGAAGATCTCAAATTCTCTGAAAATCATGCTTGTCCAATTTGTGGATTTTCTATAGGTGAATTAGAACCTAGAATGTTTAGTTTTAATAGCCCATTCGGTGCTTGTCCAACATGTGATGGATTAGGTCAAAGACTTACAGTAGATCTAGATTTGGTTGTTCCTGATACTAATAAAACTTTAAATGAAGGTGCGATTGAACCCTGGGAGCCTACAAGTTCCGACTTTTATCCAACATTATTAAAACGAGTATGTGAAGTTTATAAAATTAATATGGATAAGCCATATAAAAAATTGACTGATAGACAAAAAGATATTCTTATGAATGGGTCAGGCGACAAAGAAATTGAGTTTTCATTTCATAGTCGAAATGGAGGCACACGTCGTAGAAAAATGAAATTTGAAGGCGTAGTCCCTAATATAGATCGACGTTATCACGAATCACCATCAGAATATACACGTGAAATGATGAGTAGATATATGACTGAACTTCCATGTGAAACATGTCACGGTAAACGTTTAAGTAAAGAAGCACTTTCAGTATATGTTGGTGGATACAATATTGGCGAAGTTGTAGAATATTCAATTAAAAATGCACTCAAATTTTATGAGAATATAGAGTTATCAGAGCAAGACAAAGCGATTGCTAAACAAATTTTAATTGAGATTATTTCAAGATTAACATTCTTAAATAATGTAGGGCTTGATTATTTAACACTGAATCGTTCTTCAGGAACATTATCAGGTGGAGAAGCACAACGTATTCGTCTTGCTACTCAAATTGGATCACGATTGACAGGCGTGCTTTATGTATTGGACGAACCTTCTATCGGGTTACATCAACGCGATAATGATCGTTTAATCAATACATTAAAAGAGATGAGAGATTTAGGTAACACACTCATTGTAGTTGAACATGATGACGATACGATGAGAGCAGCCGATTACCTTGTTGATGTCGGACCTGGTGCAGGTAATCATGGCGGTGAAATTGTCTCAAGTGGGACTCCTAAAAAGGTAATGAAAGACAAGAAATCCTTAACTGGTCAATATTTGAGCGGTAAAAAACGTATTGACGTACCGGAACATCGCAGAGAAATTACGAATCGTAAAATATCAATTAAAGGTGCAAAAAGTAATAATTTAAAAGATGTTGATGTAGATATTCCATTGTCAGTAATGACGGTTGTAACAGGTGTTTCTGGATCAGGTAAAAGTTCATTAGTTAATGAAGTGTTATATAAATCATTAGCTCAAGCAATTAATAATTCTAAAGTTAAACCTGGAGAGCATGATGAGATCAAAGGGATTGATCAATTAGATAAGATTATAGATATTGATCAGTCACCTATAGGAAGAACACCACGTTCTAACCCGGCGACATATACAGGTGTATTTGATGACATTAGAGATGTTTTTGCTCAAACGAATGAAGCTAAAATTAGAGGATATCAAAAAGGACGCTTTAGTTTTAATGTTAAAGGCGGTCGTTGTGAAGCTTGTAAAGGCGATGGCATTATTAAAATAGAAATGCACTTCTTACCAGATGTATATGTGCCATGCGAAGTGTGTGATGGCAAACGATATAATAGAGAAACTTTAGAAGTCACATATAAAGGAAAAAATATTGCAGATGTATTAGCAATGACAGTAGAAGAAGCGACTTATTTCTTTGAAAATATTCCTAAAATTCATAGAAAATTACAAACACTTGTAGATGTAGGATTAGGCTATATTACTCTAGGACAACAAGCAACCACACTTTCTGGTGGAGAAGCACAACGTGTGAAACTGGCTTCAGAATTACACAAACGTTCTACAGGACGATCAATTTATATCTTAGATGAACCTACTACAGGCCTTCATGTTGACGATATCAGTCGATTATTAAAAGTATTAAATCGTCTTGTGGAAAATGGAGATACAGTGGTTATTATTGAACATAATTTAGATGTTATTAAAACAGCAGATTATATTATAGATTTAGGACCAGAAGGCGGAGAAGGTGGCGGTACTATCGTTGCAACTGGAACGCCAGAAGAGATTGCAAGTGTGGAAGCTTCTTATACAGGTAAGTACTTAAAAACAGTGTTAGAACGTGATAAAGTGCGAGATGAATAAAATAGAATTTAATGTACGATAGTGCTTTTTTAGAGTATAAATGAAGTAGAATATCATTTTAATGGTTTTGAAAAAAGGAGTAGAAAAATAATTTTCTACTCCTTTTTTATATAACATATTGTTATATTTTTGATATGATAAGAGATGAATTAATTCAAGGGAATTTTGAGGTGAACTCATGTTAACGACAGAGAGATTGGTTAAAGTATTAAAACTGAAGCTATTTACTGGAGAAAAAGGATTAAATAAAACAATTAAAAATATTGATATTTCTAGACCTGGTTTAGAAATGGCAGGTTATTTTTCTCATTATGCAGCAAATCGTATTCAATTATTAGGTACCACTGAATTATCATTTTACAATTTATTACCAGATGAAGAAAGACGAGGACGAATGAGAAAATTATGTCGTCCTGAAACCCCAGCAATTATTGTGACAAGAGGATTAGAGCCCCCTCAGGAACTGATTGAAGCGGCTCAAGAAATGGAGACACCTTTGATTGTTTCTAAAGATGCTACGACAAGTTTAATGAGTCGATTAACGACATTTTTAGAACATGAGTTAGCTAAAACGACCTCTCTACACGGCGTTTTAGTAGACGTATATGGTGTAGGCGTATTGATTACAGGAGACTCTGGCATCGGAAAAAGTGAAACAGCATTAGAATTAGTAAAACGAGGTCATCGTTTAGTAGCAGATGATAATGTTGAAATTCGCGAAATTACGAAAGACGAATTGATTGGTACACCACCTAAGTTAATTGAACATTTATTAGAAATACGTGGACTAGGAATTATCAATGTCATGACTTTATTTGGAGCGGGGTCAATTCTAACCCAAAAACAAATACGGTTAAATATAAATCTTGAAAATTGGGATAAGAATAAATTATATGATCGCGTTGGCTTAAATGAAGAAACGTTAAAGATTTTAGATACGGAAATAACTAAAAAAACAATTCCTGTAAGACCAGGAAGAAACGTTGCTGTTATTATAGAAGTAGCTGCAATGAATTATCGTTTAAATATCATGGGTATTAATACAGCTGAAGAATTTAATCAGCGTTTAAATGAAGAAATTCTCAAGAATGGGAATCAGAATGAAGGGATATAGTATATGCTTTTTAATTTGAATTATATCAATCCTACTGCTATCGATATAGGTCCTTTATCGATAAAATGGTATGGAATTATTATTGCAGTAGGAATATTGATTGGATATTTTATTGCTCAAGAAAGCTTGAAATCTATAGGACTACATAAAGATACATTAGTAGATATTATTTTTTATTGTGCAATTTTCGGATTTCTAGTTGCAAGAATTTATTTTGTTATATTTCAATGGCCTTATTATATGGAAAATCCATCAGAAATACCTAAAATTTGGCATGGCGGGATAGCTATTCACGGTGGATTAATAGGTGGCTTTATTACTGGAATTATTCTATGTAAATTGAAAAATCTTAATCCTTTTCAAATTGGAGATATTGTTGCACCAAGCATTATATTAGCTCAAGGTATAGGTCGATGGGGCAATTTTATGAATCATGAAGCTCATGGCGGACCAGTATCAAGAACATTTCTAGAAAATATGCATATTCCAGAATTTATTATTCGAAATATGTATATTGAAGGTGTATACTATCATCCTACTTTTTTATATGAATCTATTTGGGATATACTTGGTTTTATTATATTAATTACTCTTAGAAAGTATCTACGCGTTGGAGAAACATTTTCATTATATCTCATTTGGTATTCAATAGGACGCTTCTTCGTTGAAGGATTACGAACAGACAGTTTAATGTTAACAAGTCATATTCGCGTAGCTCAACTTGTTTCAATTATTTTAATTATTATTGGTATGACTTTGATTATCTATCGTCGAATAAAATATCAACCAGCTATTTATAAAAATGCTGGACCATTAACTTGGAATTCAAGAGGGAAAGTAAAATAATGAGACGATTAACTATTATTAATACACAGTCGATGAATCCCTTATGGCGCATTTACCAATTTGTTCGTTTTTCTAAAGTGTTAAAAAATACAGTAATAATAGAAATAAGTCGATTTATTCCTTTTTTAAATGTGAAACGATATGTTTATATTCATTTCTTGAAGATGTCAATTGGGGAACGAACTGCATTTGCCTATAAGGTAATGCCTGATATTTTTCATCCCCAGTTAATATCTATTGGCAGTAATACTGTTATTGGTTATAATACAACAATATTAACGCATGAAATTTTAGTAAATGAGTATCGTTATGGACGAGTGGACATTGGTTCTCATACTTTAATTGGAGCAAATGTGACCATTTTACCTGGAGTGAAAATCGGTCATAACGTTATGATTAAAGCAGGTACTATCGTCTCTAAAGATGTTCCCAATGATACTATTGCTTTTGGAAACCCCATGCAAATTCATAATAAATAAGAAAGTGGTGACAAAGCATGGCACGAAAGGAACAAAAAATTATTCCAATGACTTTTGATGAGAATTTTTATCGAAAGATGGCAGATCAAAAATATAAACAGAGAAATTATAGAAAAGCAGCTGAATATTATGGAAATGTGCTAGATTTGTCACCTGAAGATTTTGATATAAAACTTAAGTATGCCGATTGTTTAAATGAATTGAATTTGAATAAAAAAGCAGAAAAAATATTTTATGAAAGCATTATAAATGATCATAATGTATCAGAAAGTTATTATCAATTGAGTCAACTGAATATTAAACTTAATGAGCCAAACAAGGCCTTCTTGTTTGGTATTAATTATGTAGTTTTATCAAATGATGATTCTTTTAGAGAAGAATTAGAAAACATGTTCGAAGTTTCTTATATTGAAGAAAATAAAATTGAAATGGAAGCACAACTATTTGCAGTTCAATTATTATTTCAATATTTATTCGCTCAAGGACGGTTACAAGAAGCACGAACGTATATTTTAAAACAAAACGATGATATTCAGTCGCATCGCGTTATTAGAAATTTATTAGCAATGTGTTATCTTTATTTGAGTGAATATGAGATTGCTAAAGAATTATTCGAAACATTGCTTGCTGAAGATAACTCGGATGTTCATGCACTATGTCATTATACATTGCTATTATATAATACTAATGAAACAGAGAAGTATCACAAATATATAAAAATATTAAATAAAGTGATGCCGATGAATGAAGATGAAAGTTTTAAGTTAGGTATTGTACTAAGTTATCTTAAACAGTACAAAGCGTCTCAACAACTTTTATTACCTTTATATAAAAAGGGTAAGTTTGTTTCAGTTCAAATGTTTAATGCTTTAAGTTATAACTATTATTACTTAGGAAATAAAGAACAAAGTAAACTATTTTGGGATAAATTATTGCAAATTTCTGAAGTAAATGTGGGGTATGCCCCATGGGTATTAGAAGAAAGTAAATACACATTTGAACAAAAAATATTACCTTTATTATTAGATGATGACAGTCATTATCGATTATATGGCGTATTTTTATTAAATCAGTTAAATGGAAAAGAAATACTAATGACTGAAGACATTTGGTCAGTATTGGAAAACATGAATGACTATGAAAAGTTATATTTAACTTACTTAGTTCAAGGATTACATTTAAATAAGCTTGATTTTATTCATAAAGGCTTAAAGAAAATATATGACGTTGAAGAACTATCGTTTGATACAGAATTATTTGTCAGTTGGATTGATAAAGGAGAAGCTTTAATCGTTGAAGGCGTTAATTTTAAAGAGTTAAATAGATATATTGCGGCACATGTTTATTTATATTACCGTTATCATAAAAAGCATATAACTAAAAAGAAAATTATTGAAATTTTTAATACTACAAGATATAAATTAGATAACGCAATTGATAAATTATTGAGCATATAAATTTATGAAAAGCAAATAATACTATATAATGCGCGTATTAATATAAACGTAGGAGGTATAAAAATGAACGAAGTAGATTTTGATGTTGCGATAATTGGGGCTGGACCAGCTGGAATGACTGCTGCAGTTTATGCATCACGTGCAAATCTAAATACAGTGATGATTGAACGTGGTATGCCTGGAGGACAAATGGCAAATACGGAAGAAGTTGAAAATTTTCCAGGCTTTGAAATGATTACAGGTCCAGATTTATCAACAAAAATGTTTGAACATGCGAAAAAATTTGGTGCTTCTTATCAATATGGAGATATCAAATCAATTGAAGATAATGGCGATCACAAAGTGATTAATCTAGGAAATAAAACAATAACAGCTAGAGCAGTGATTATTTCAACAGGTGCAGAATATAAAAAAATTGGTGTCCCTGGTGAACAAGAATTAGGTGGTCGTGGTGTAAGTTATTGTGCAGTATGTGATGGCGCATTCTTTAAAAACAAAAATATATTTGTTATTGGTGGCGGCGACTCAGCGGTAGAAGAGGGTGCATTCCTTACTAAATTCGCTGATAAAGTAACAATTGTTCATCGAAGAGACGAACTAAGAGCCCAAAAAATTCTACAAGATCGTGCATTTAAAAATGAAAAAATTGATTTTATTTGGAGTCACACTTTGAAATCAATTAATGAAAAAGATGGAAAAGTAGGATCTGTAACGTTAGTTTCAACAAAAGATGCGTCTGAGCAAACGTTAGATGCAGACGGTGTCTTTATTTATATTGGTATGAAACCTCTAACAGCACCATTTAATAATTTAGGTATTACAAATGATATGGGCTATATTATTACAAAAGATGATATGACTACTTCTGTACCAGGAATTTTTGCAGCTGGAGACGTGAGAGATAAAGGATTACGTCAAATCGTAACTGCTACAGGTGATGGTAGTATTGCTGCACAAAGTGCAATTGATTATATCGAAGAATTAAATGATAAAGAAGAAGCTTAAGATATTAATTAAAGCTAGAATAATCACTTCTGATAGAAGTATTATTACTAGCTTTTTTCTTAGCAGTAAAGTCGATACAAATTGTTAGCAATGTAAAAATATATGCTATGATGTTATATAAATATATGTATGCTTAAATGGATGGTGCTTAGAATGGTTAATCAAATAAATGATGAAATGAGCAAAAGTGAACTATTAGTTATTACGGGATTGTCTGGCGCTGGTAAATCATTAGTTATTCAATGTTTAGAAGATATTGGCTTTTTCTGTGTAGATAATTTACCGCCTATATTACTACCTAAACTTGTGGAGTTAATGGAGCAAGGTAATCCTTCACTTCAAAAAGTAGCAATTGCAATTGATTTAAGAGGAAAAGAGTTATTTAAATCACTTGTAGATGAAATTGATGCAATTAAAACGCGAAATGATGTTATTGTAGATATTATGTTTTTAGAAGCTACAACTGAAAAATTAATCTCTAGATATAAAGAATCACGTAGAGCGCACCCTTTAAATCAAAATGGTCAAATGTCTTTAATTGATTCAATTCTAGAAGAACAACAATTGCTTTCAAATATTAGGTCAATAGCGAATTACATTATTGATACTACAGAGTTAAAGCCTAAAGAATTAAAAGAAAGAATCAAACGTCGTTTCGCCAATGAAAAAATGAATTCATTTAGTATTAATGTAACTAGTTTTGGATTTAAACATGGTATTCAGAAAGATGCTGATTTAGTATTCGATGTACGCTTTTTACCTAATCCATATTATGTTGAAGACTTGAGACCGATGACTGGAGAAGATGAAGCAGTTTATAATTATGTGATGAAATGGAAAGAAACTAAAACTTTCTTTGAAAAACTAATGGATTTACTTATTTTTATGATTCCAGGTTATAAAAAAGAGGGTAAATCGCAACTGGTTATAGCAATAGGGTGTACCGGCGGACAACATCGCTCTGTAGCCTTAGCTAAGCGTATCGGAGAAGAGTTAAATGATATATTTGATTATAATGTGTATGTTCATCATAGAGATGCACATATTGAAAGTGGCGTGAAGAAATGAAACAGTTGAAAGTAGTACTAATCGGAGGAGGTACGGGACTCTCAGTACTAGCTAGAGGATTACGAGAATATCCAATAGATATCACTGCTATTGTTACAGTCGCAGATGATGGTGGTAGTACAGGTAAAATTAGGGATGAAATGTCTATTCCTGCTCCAGGAGATATTAGAAATGTCATTGCAGCGCTAAGTGATGCGGAACCTATTCTAGAAGAATTATTTCAGTATCGTTTTGAAGAACATCAAATTGAAGGTCACTCATTAGGTAATTTATTACTTGCAGCACTCACAAATATAAAAAATGACTTTGGTCATGCAGTGAAAGAATTAAGTAAAATTTTAAACATTAAAGGAAAAGTGATTCCATCTACTAATACTAATGTTATGTTAAATGCTGTATTAGAAGATGGTGAGATTGTTGAAGGTGAATCTAAAATACCTAAAAAAAATAAAAAAATTCGACGTGTCTATTTAGAACCATCTAATGTAGAACCCATGCAGGAAGCTGTTGATGCTTTACAAGAAGCGGATTTAATTGTTCTAGGTCCTGGTTCACTGTATACGAGTGTAATTTCAAATTTGTGTATTGAAGGTATTTCTAAAGCAATAATAAGTTCACAAGCACCGAAATTATACATATCTAATATTATGACTCAACCAGGAGAAACAAATGATTATGATGTCTACGATCATATTAAAGCTATTCATCAACATGCTGGAGAACCATTTATTGATTATGTTATTTGTAGTAATGATGCATTTGATGAACAGATTCTTCAACGATATAAAGAACGTAATGCTTATCCTGTTAATATGAATAAAATAAAATTAACAGAAAATCATATTAAAATGATTACTTCTAAAAATCTTGTAGAAGTTTATGACCACGTCCTCGTTCGTCATAATACAAAGGTGCTTGCTAACCTTATATATGATTTAGCACTTGAATTAACAAGTACAATTCAATTTAAACCTAAAAAATAAATTAAATTTTAATGATTTTAAAAATAATTTGATATAGGGTGTTATATATTTTGAGATGTTAATTACATATAATAATGATGATGAGAAAAGGAGGGAACATCAATGAGTTTTGCATCAGATATGAAAAATGAATTGACCCGTATTGAAGTCGATGAAAGTAATGCTAAAGCTGAACTTAGCGCTTTGATTCGGATGAACGGTGCACTCAGTTTATCTAATCAACAATTTGTAATTAATGTTCAAACTGAAAATGCGACTACGGCTCGAAGAATATATTCATTAATTAAGCGTATTTTTAATGTGGAAGTAGAAATTTTAGTACGAAAAAAAATGAAATTAAAAAAGAATAATATCTATATTTGTCGAACTAAAGTACGTGCTAAAGAAATACTGGATGAATTAGGTATTTTAAAAAATGGTATTTTTGTTCATGACATTGATGCGAGTATGATTAAAGATGATGAAATGCGTAGAAGCTATTTAAGGGGAGCATTTTTAGCGGGTGGATCAGTAAACAACCCAGAAACCTCTTCCTACCATTTAGAAATTTTTTCTCAATATGAAGGGCATGCTGAGGGATTAACTAAACTAATGAACAGTTATGGATTAAATGCTAAGCATTTAGAACGAAAAAAAGGAAGTATCTCTTATTTGAAAGAAGCGGAGAAAATTTCTGAGTTTTTAAGTTTGATAGGGGGGTACCAAGCACTATTAAAATTTGAAGATGTAAGAATAGTGAGAGATATGAGAAACTCTGTCAATAGACTAGTAAATTGTGAAACAGCTAATTTAAATAAAACTGTGAGTGCAGCTATGAAACAAGTACAAAGCATTCAATTAATTGATGAAGAAATAGGTTTAGATAATTTGCCTGATCGTTTAAGAGAGATTGCAAAATTACGAGTAGAACATCAAGAAATTTCTTTGAAAGAATTAGGAGAAATGATATCAAATGGGCCTATTTCTAAGTCAGGAGTAAATCATCGCTTACGAAAATTAAATGAACTCGCTGATAAAATTAGAAATGGAGAAAAAGTCGAATTATAAAATAAAATGTGTTTTAAAAAATAGCCCCCTCGAGAGGAATCGAACCTCTATCTTAAGAACCGGAATCTTACGTGCTATCCATTACACTACGAGGAGTATAATATAAAAACTAATTTCTGTACTAAATATATAATTAACAGTACAATTTGAATATATGAATAGTGTATAAAATTATAAAACGCAACGTCAAATAAATGTAAAGGTATTATTTTTGACCATTTTTGACTTTTATTGTAAAATAAATATAACAGTTAATTACAAGGAGGAAATATAATGAATTTAATTCCTACAGTTATTGAAACAACAAATCGTGGTGAACGCGCATATGATATTTATTCTCGTCTATTAAAAGACCGCATTATTATGTTAGGCTCAGCAATTGATGATAATGTTGCAAATTCAATTGTATCACAATTATTATTCTTACAAGCTCAAGATTCTGAAAAAGATATTTATTTATACATCAATTCTCCAGGTGGTAGTGTAACAGCAGGATTTGCTATTTACGATACAATTCAACACATTAAACCAGATGTACAAACAATTTGTATTGGTATGGCTGCGTCAATGGGATCATTCTTATTAGCAGCTGGTACAAAAGGTAAACGTTTTGCCTTACCAAACGCTGAAGTTATGATTCATCAACCATTAGGTGGCGCTCAAGGTCAAGCGACAGAAATTGAAATTGCTGCTAACCATATCTTAAAAACACGTGAAAAATTAAATCGTATTTTAGCTGAACGTACAGGTCAAAATATTGAAACAATTCAAAAAGATACTGATCGTGATAACTTCTTAACTGCTGATGAAGCAAAAGAATATGGTTTAATTGATTATGTAATGCAACCTGAAGATATGTAAATAGAATTGTTTAACATGTAAAAAAGGAAGAGCATTGATGCTCTTCCTTTTTTATGGGTTTTTAGTTTTTAATAAATAATGTATAGCTACAAACCCTAATAATAATCCTATAATAATAAAGAAGAAAGATAAAAGTACCATAATAATACTCTTTTCGAAAGCAAAGATACCATTTAAAATTAAAAATACACTAGCGATAAGTAGTAAGATATACGTTAACTTGTTGTCATTCATTACTAAATCTCCAAATACTATTCGTTAATTAAGTCTTCAAGTGCAACTTTTAAATTATTATATCTAAAATTAAACCCTAATGCTTCTAATTTATTAGGTAAGACTTTTTGAGTATCGAGAACTACTGTCGACATTTCTCCTAGTACAGCACGCATAATTAATGATGGCACCCACGTTTCATGTGGTTTATGCATCGTACGTCCAAGTGTATAACCAAATAAATTTTGACGTTCAGGAATTGGAGAAGCCATATTAAATGGACCTTTTGCATTTGATTCGTCAATTGTAAATAAAATCGCACGCACTAAGTCATCTATGTGAATCCAAGAATACCATTGACGGCCAGAACCTAATTTGCCGCCTACGTAGAATTTATATGGTAGTTTCATCGTTTGAAGTGCGCCACCTTCAGAAGACAAAATCATACTAAATCTTCCCAATATAACACGTGTACCAAAATTTTCGAAACGACGAGCAAATCGTTCCCATTGATAAACGACATCTGACAAGAAATCAAAAGGAAGTGTTTGATATTGTTCTGTATAAGTTCGATGTAAACTTGGAGGATAATAACCCATAGCACTTGCATTAAAAAGCACTTCAGGTTTATGTTGACGTTGCTCAAATAAATGAACTAAAGATTCAGTCGATTGAATACGACTTGTCATAATCGTTTGTTTGTAAGAGGATGTCCAACGTTTATTTAATGTAGCTCCTGCTAAATTAATGATTACATCAATATCTGGTACTTGATTTTCCCATCCTTTTTTAGACCAGTTAACATACGTAATCTTAGGCTCATCACTTTGTTTATCACTACGAGTTAAAATTGTAATATGAGCCTCTCTTTTTTTAATTTCATTTACTAAATGACTACCTACCATTCCAGTTCCACCAGTAATTAAAAATTGTTTCATTTACTAACACCTCATTTTTTATAAAGAAAATAAATTTTTTTAATGACAATGTAGAGAAAGATGCTCAAAAAGCATTCAAGATTATGTCATTAACTTTAGAAAATACGGTCATTAAATTACCTAAATTTAGCTATAATAATAAGTATAGCTTTGCTATAGAGAATAGTAGAATATTTAAAAAGTATGTTTATACTTTTAATATACTAATTTACAAAACAAAAGTCATTTTAATTTCTTTCTATTCTCTTCTCTTTCAAGTTTCTATTATATTACTTTATAAATAAGATTAAGAATAATATGATTATAGGAATTAAAATGCCAATAAATATATCAAATTTTGAGTTTTTACTTTCATCAAAATCATCATTACTTAACATCATAGATTTAATTTTATTGCTTGAGTGATGCTTGAATAATGTGTTAAAAGTATCTTTTTTCATTTTGTCACTCCAAAATTTATATCATATTGATAGTGTAGTTATTTATATATGATGTTATCATATATAATTGAATGAGTATTCCATTTATATATGTACTTAAGTGTTTTTTTATTTTTTTAAAAGGAAATAATGTAAAATAGATTGCTATATTAAAGGATGAATAGATAATTAAGAAGTGAGGGAGTCCATGTCAAAAAAAAATAGAAATCTTAAAGACTATGAAGCACATGAAAAGAAAAAAACGAGTGGTATTTCTAAAATAATTAGTACACTTACTGTGCTTCTATTACTTGGTGGATTAGTGTTTGCAGTTTTTGCTTTTGTAGATAATTCAAACAGAGTCAATGAACGTTTAAATAATCAATCAACGGAAGAACATAAACATAAGAAAGATAAAGATACTGAAAGTGATAAAAAGAACGAAGAAAGTACGCAAGAAAATACAACAAGTGAAAACAATACAAATAATAGTAAGGAAAATAAATTAGATAATGTAAAAAATCCAAATGTCACTGATAACTATTCTAATAAGCAAAGTAATTCAATAAGAGTACAACCTACTAATCAAGGTAAAACAGCACAAACACAACAATCTTCTAAAGAAACACCTACAAAACAACCTAGTACAAATCAAATTCAAAGTACCCAACAAAAAGAAAACTCACAAACTCAAGAAAAAGCAACGCAAGAAGAAACAAATAAATCAACTGAAAGCACTCAGTCAAGTCAATCTTCTCGTTCTAATGCTTCAACTGAAACATCACAACATAATTCAAGTAACAATGACACAACTACTACACAAGAACGAGCTAATACAAATCAATCATCACAAACACAAAAATCAACGACGCAACCATCTACTGCCGAGCCTAAAACACAATCATCTAGTTCAACAACTTCAGAATCAAAAAGTAATACCCAACAATCTCAGAGATCTTCAAACGAAGAATAAAAAAAGACCTAGGTATATACACATTTTACCATGTGTGTATCTCTAGGTTTTTTTAAAATATCCAGTTGAGCAAGAACGTTAAGATAATTGAAAGAACAATCGATATAAAAATGGAAGAGAAACAACCAAAAGGACAACCACAACCATAGTGATATCGTATTGTATTGTGATGTTCAGACATATCTCGATATTCTTGTTCTCTTTTAAAATAGTCATCATCTTTATATCTATTATCAGAAGGATCTAAAACTTCTACATCCTTATTGTCTTTATATTTCAAAGTGATTCCTCCTATCTAGTTAATTTTCAATTATAATTCATCATTTTTGAAAAACCTATAAAGTTAACTCTATTGCATTTACTATACCCTATTTTAAATATTTAACAGATTATTTAAAATAATAAGGGTTTTCGCTTGCTTTTTTATAACGACAATAGTAGTATTGCAATTGTAAAGAGGTTGAATTTTGTCCCACCCGGGACAAAAAAAGTCAAACCCCCTCTAACTCTCGATTACCTTTTGAGAAAAATAGGAGGAAGGTAGTAGTGAAAGACCTGATTAAACTACAACAAAAGTTGGTTCCTGACTTAGTTGATAAAATGTATCGACGTTTCTCTATCTTAACGACAATTTCAAATAATGAACCTGTTGGGCGTAGAAGTTTAAGCGAACATATGGATATTACAGAAAGAGTCCTAAGAACAGAAACAGACATATTAAAAAAGCAAAATCTTATACAAGTAAAATCAACTGGTATGGAAATCACCGAGGAAGGTACAAAAGTACTTAATCAATTAAGTGATTACTTTAAAGTGTATAAAGATGATAATCATTATGCTAAACATATTAAGTCCAACTTTGGAGTTAAAGAAGTATATGTCATACCTGGAAATGCTGACATGCATGAAGAAGTTAAGTCTGAGATGGGTAGACAAGCAGGTCATTTACTAGAAGATATATTGTATGAAGATGCAATTGTATCAGTGACAGGCGGATCAACAATGGCTAATGTTAGCCGAGCAATGCATTTATTACCATTTAATGTGTTTTTTGTTCCGGCACGTGGTGGTCTTGGTGAAAATATGGTTTATCAAGCAAATACAATTGCAGCAAGTATGGCACAACAAAGTGGTGGGTATTATACTACCCTATATGTACCAGATAATGTAAGCGAATCAACATATAATACATTACTGATGGAACCATCAGTTGTGCACACATTAGAAAAGATTAAACAAGCAAATATAACAATACACGGTATTGGTGATGCGCTGAAGATGGCGCATCGTAGACAATCATCTGATGAGGTGATTGAAAGACTTCAACATCATCAAGCCGTCGGAGAAGCTTTCGGATATTATTTTGACGCTCAAGGTCATGTAGTTCAAAAAGTAAAAACTATTGGATTACAACTTGAAGATTTAGAAAGCAAAGAATTTATATATGCTGTTGCTGGCGGCATGTCTAAGGGAGAAGCTATCAAAGCATATCTCAGTATTGCTCCCAAAAATACAATATTAATTACTGATGAAGCAGCAGCTAAAGTAATACTAAATAAGGAATAAAAAGTTATTTAACTTTTTAAATATCATTTTAAAGGAGGCCATTATAATGGCAGTAAAAGTAGCAATTAATGGTTTTGGTAGAATTGGTCGTTTAGCATTCAGAAGAATTCAAGACGTAGAAGGTATTGAAGTAGTTGCAGTAAACGACTTAACAGACGACGAAATGTTAGCTCATTTATTAAAATATGACACTATGCAAGGTCGCTTTAACGGAGACGTAGAAGTTGTTGAAGGTGGTTTCCGTGTAAATGGTAAAGAAGTTAAATCTTTTGAAGAACCAGATGCAAGTAAATTACCATGGGGCGATTTAGATATCGACGTAGTATTAGAATGTACTGGTTTCTATACAGAAAAAGAAAAAGCTGAAGCACACATTAATGCAGGAGCTAAAAAAGTATTAATTTCTGCTCCAGCTAAAGGTGATGTTAAAACTATCGTATTTAACACAAACCACAAAGATTTAGACGGATCTGAAACAGTAGTATCAGGTGCTTCATGTACTACAAACTCATTAGCACCAGTTGCTAAAGTTTTAAATGACGAATTTGGTATTGTTGAAGGTTTAATGACAACTATTCACGCTTACACTGGCGACCAAATGACTCAAGATGGTCCACACAAAAAAGGTGACAAACGTCGTGCACGTGCAGCAGCACAAAACATCGTACCTAACTCAACAGGTGCAGCTAAAGCTATCGGTAAAGTAATTCCTGAAATCGATGGTAAATTAGATGGTGGAGCACAACGTGTACCAGTAGCTACTGGTTCATTAACTGAAGTAACAGTTGTATTAGAAAAAGAAGTAACAGTTGAAGATGTTAACAAAGCAATGAAAAATGCTGCTGACGAATCATTCGGTTACACTGAAGATGAAATCGTATCATCAGATATTGTTGGTATGAACTTTGGTTCATTATTCGATGCAACTCAAACTCGTGTCATCTCAGTTGGCGACAAACAATTAGTTAAAGTAGCTGCTTGGTATGACAACGAAATGTCTTATACTTCTCAATTAGTACGTACTTTAGAATATTTAGCTGAATTAACTAAATAATTTCGTAGCCTAGTTTAATAAAAACTTGTGCTCAGTACACTTATATAAAATGTTGAATGAAGTTAGCTTATGAGTAAGCGGGGAGCACTAACGCTTCTCCGCTTATTTTTATATTAATAATTCCTATTTAAAGGAGGAAATTATAATGGCAAAAAAAATTGTTTCTGATTTAGACTTAAAAGGGAAAGTTGTACTTGAACGTGCTGATTTTAATGTACCTTTAAAAAACGGTGAAATTACAAATGATAACCGTATTGTTCAAGCTTTACCAACAATTAAATATATTTTAGAACAAGGCGGTAAATTAGTATTATTCTCTCATTTAGGTAAAGTTAAAGAAGAAAGTGATAAAAAAGAGTTAACTTTAAAACCAGTAGCGGATTCATTAACTGAAAAATTAGGCAAAGAAGTTGTGTTTATTCCAGAAACACGCGGTGAAAAATTAGAATCTGCAATTAAAAATTTAAATGAAGGCGATGTATTATTAGTTGAAAATACTCGTTTTGAAGATTTAGATGGTAAAAAAGAATCTAAAAATGATCCTGAATTAGGTAAGTATTGGGCATCATTAGGTGATGTGTTTGTAAATGATGCATTTGGTACTGCACACCGTGAACATGCTTCAAATGTTGGTATTTCTACTCATCTAGAAACAGCTGCAGGCTACCTAATGGAAAAAGAAATTAAATTTATCGGTGGTGTGGTAAATGATCCACATAAACCAGTTGTGGCTATTTTAGGTGGTGCTAAAGTATCTGACAAAATTGGTGTTATTAAAAATTTAGTGAATATCGCTGATAAAATCATTATTGGTGGCGGTATGGCATATACATTTTTAAAAGCACAAGGTAAAGAAATTGGTCTATCTTTATTAGAAGAAGATAAAATTGACTTTGCTAAAGAACTTTTAGAAAAAAATGGCGATCAAATTGTATTACCTGTTGATTGTAAAGTAGCTAAAGAATTTTCAAATGATGCTAAAATCACTGAAGTGTCTATTGATGAAATTCCAAGTGATCAAGAAGCAATGGATATTGGACCAAAAACAATCGAGTTATTTACTAAAGAATTACAAGGTGCTCACACAGTAGTATGGAACGGACCTATGGGTGTATTTGAATTTAGTAATTTTGCTAAAGGTACAATCGGTGTATGTAAAGCAATTGCTAACTTAGAAGATGCAATCACAATTATCGGCGGCGGTGATTCAGCAGCGGCTGCAATTTCACTAGGATTTGAAGATGATTTCACTCATATTTCAACTGGTGGCGGTGCTTCATTAGAATACCTTGAAGGTAAAGAATTACCTGGTATCAAAGCAATTAACGATAAATAATATTTATTTGAATAATAAAAATGTTTCTTTTATGATTTTCATGGGAAAACAATAAAAGAACGTAAATATTTATAATTAAGTTTAAATTTATTAATAATAGGAGTGTCAATAATGAGAAAACCAATCATAGCTGGTAACTGGAAAATGAATAAAACAGTTCAAGAAGCTAAAGACTTTGTAAACAATTTACCTACATTACCTGATGAAAAGGAAGTTGAATCAGTAATTTGTGCGCCAACAATTCAATTAGATGCATTAATCTCTCTAGTGAATGATGGCAAAGCAAAAGGATTAAAAATTGGTGCTCAAAACACTTATTTTGAAGATAATGGTGCATATACAGGAGAAACTTCTCCAGTAGCATTAGCTGATTTAGGTGTTAAATATGTCGTTATTGGACATTCAGAACGTCGTGAATTATTCCATGAAACAGATGAAGATGTAAATAAAAAAGCACATGCAGTATTTAATCATGGAATGACACCAATTATTTGTGTTGGTGAAACAGATGAAGAAAGAGAAAATGGCAAAGCTAACGAAGTAGTAAGCAACCAAGTAAAAGAAGCAGTAAAAGGCTTGTCAGAAGATCAACTTAAAGAAGTTGTTATTGCTTATGAACCAATTTGGGCAATCGGTACTGGTAAATCAGCTACTTCAGAAGATGCAAATGAAATGTGTGCACAAGTACGTAAAACAGTAGCAGACGTGTCTAGTCAAGATGTAGCTGATGCGACTCGTATTCAATATGGTGGTAGTGTGAAACCAAATAATGTTAAAGAATATATGGCTCAATCAGATATCGATGGTGCATTAGTTGGTGGCGCATCACTTAAAGTAGATGATTTTGTACAATTGTTAGAAGGTGCTAAATAATTATGGCTAAACAACCAACAGCATTAATTATTTTAGACGGTTTTGCTAACCGTGAAAGTGAACATGGTAATGCAGTAAAACAAGCGCATAAACCAAATTTTGATCGTTATTACAACAAATATCCTACGACTCAAATTGAAGCAAGTGGTTTAGATGTTGGTCTTCCTGAAGGTCAAATGGGTAACTCTGAAGTAGGTCATATGAATATAGGTGCAGGCCGTATTGTCTATCAAAGTTTAACTCGTATTAATAAATCCATTGAAGATGGTGATTTCTACGAAAATGAAGTGTTAGGTAAAGCAGCTCAACACGTTAAAGATCACGATTCAGCATTACATGTATTTGGTTTACTTTCAGATGGCGGTGTTCACAGTCATTACAAACATTTATTTGCATTATTAGAACTTGCTAAACAAAAAGGTTTAGATAAAGTGTATGTACATGCATTTTTAGATGGTCGTGATGTAGATCAAAAATCAGCAATTAAATATATTGAAGAAACAGAAGCTAAATTCAAAGAACTTGGTGTAGGTCAATTCGCATCAATTTCAGGTCGTTATTACGCAATGGACCGTGATAAACGTTGGGATCGTGAAGAAAAAGCTTATAATGCTATTCGCAATTTCGAAGGACCTTCTTATGCGAACGCTAAAGAAGGTGTAGAAGCGAATTATGCAAATGATGTTACAGATGAATTTGTTGAACCTTTCATAGTTGAAGGACAAAATGAAGGTGTTCAAGATGGTGATGCTGTTATCTTCTTCAATTTCCGTCCTGATAGAGCAGCACAATTATCTGAAATATTTACAAATAAAGCATTTGACGGCTTTAAAGTTGAGCGTGTAAATGATTTATTCTATGCAACGTTTACTAAATACAATGATAATGTTGATGCAGAAGTCGTATTTGAAAAAGTTGATTTAACGAATACAATTGGTGAAGTTGCTCAAAATAATAATTTAAAACAATTACGTATTGCAGAAACTGAAAAATACCCACATGTTACTTATTTCATGAGTGGGGGACGTAATGAAGAATTTGAAGGTGAACGTCGTCGCTTAATCGATTCACCTAAAGTTGCTACGTATGATTTAAAACCTGAAATGAGTGCATACGAAGTTAAAGATACATTGTTAGAAGAGTTAGACAAAGGTGATTTAGATTTAATTATTTTAAACTTTGCTAACCCTGACATGGTAGGTCATAGTGGTATGCTTGAACCAACTATCAAAGCAATTGAAGCAGTAGATGAATGTTTAGGTGAAGTGGTTGATAAAATTTTAGATATGAATGGCTATGCAATTATTACAGCTGACCATGGTAACTCAGATCAAGTTTTAACTGATGATGATCAACCTATGACTACTCATACTACAAACCCAGTTCCGGTAATTGTTACTAAAGAAGATGTAACATTACGTGAAACTGGTCGTTTAGGTGACTTAGCACCTACATTACTAGACTTATTAAATGTTGAACAACCGTCAGACATGACAGGTGAATCTTTAATTAAGCATTAGTAAAACTGTAAATGATAAGATGATTTAATATTATTCTTTAATATTAAGTCATCTTAGTATAAATATTTTATTAAATAACAAAAAATAGTTATAATAATTAAGGAATCTAAATTTAAAGGAGATTATTTATTATGCCAATTATTACAGATGTTTATGCTCGCGAAGTATTAGACTCACGTGGTAACCCAACAGTTGAAGTTGAAGTATTAACTGAAAGTGGTGCTTTTGGTCGTGCTTTAGTACCTTCAGGTGCTTCTACTGGTGAACACGAAGCAGTTGAATTACGTGATGGAGATAAATCACGTTATAGCGGTAAAGGCGTTACAAAAGCTGTTGAAAATGTAAACGAAATTATCGCTCCAGAAATCGTTGAAGGTGAATTTTCAGTTTTAGATCAAGTATCAATTGATAAAATGATGATTCAATTAGACGGAACACCTAACAAAGGTAAATTAGGTGCAAACGCTATTTTAGGTGTATCTATTGCCGTTGCACGCGCAGCAGCTGACTTATTAGGTCAACCATTATACAAATATTTCGGTGGATTTAACGGTAAACAATTACCAGTCCCAATGATGAATATTGTTAACGGTGGTTCTCACTCAGATGCACCAATTGCATTCCAAGAATTCATGATTTTACCAACTGGTGCTGAATCATTTAAAGAAGCATTACGTTGGGGTGCTGAAATTTTCCATAACTTAAAATCAATTTTAAGTGAACGTGGATTAGAAACTGCTGTAGGTGACGAAGGTGGTTTCGCTCCAAGATTTGACGGTACTGAAGATGCAGTTGAAACAATCATTAAAGCGATTGAAAAAGCTGGTTACAAACCAGGTGAAGATGTATTCTTAGGATTTGACTGTGCTTCATCTGAATTCTATGAAAATGATGTATATGACTACACTAAATTCGAAGGTGAACATGGTGCGAAACGTAGCGCAGCTGAACAAGTTGACTACTTAGAAGAATTAATTAGTAAATATCCAATCATTACAATTGAAGATGGTATGGATGAAAATGACTGGGACGGTTGGAAACAATTAACTGATCGTATCGGGGATAAAGTTCAATTAGTAGGTGACGATTTATTCGTAACTAATACTGAAATTCTTTCTAGAGGTATTGAACAAGGTATTGGTAACTCAATCTTAATCAAAGTAAACCAAATTGGTACATTAACTGAAACATTTGATGCTATTGAAATGGCTCAAAAAGCTGGTTACACTGCAGTAGTATCTCACCGTTCTGGTGAAACTGAAGATACAACAATTGCTGATATCGCAGTAGCAACAAATGCTGGTCAAATTAAAACTGGTTCATTATCAAGAACAGATCGTATTGCGAAATATAATCAATTACTACGTATTGAAGATGAATTATTTGAAACAGCAAAATTTGACGGAATTAAATCTTTCTACAATTTAGATAAATAATTTTAGCACTATACTAAAATCAATAGAGTTCACGCGTTTGCCTGTCATAGAGTTGAGACTATGACAGGCTTTTTTTAATATAAAACTTTAAATAATAGTATAGAAGTGTAAGATTTAACTTCATTGATGAAACTGATATAATAATCTTGTAATTGAAAGAAGGAGAATTGAAGATGGATCAACAACTTAATCAGTCAAATAAAAGAGAACGTATTACTGGTCAATTGATTGGATATAGTTCGCTTGTATTTTGTATATTATTAATTATCCATAATTTTATTGCTTTAGATGCTCGCACTGCTAAAACACTGTTAACACTAGCACATCAAAAAGCGTCAAGCAGTGCAGTAGATAATATTTTAAATAGTTTTAGATATACAGGTATTATGTATATTCTTGCATATTTAGCTGGAGTGATTGCTTTATGGAATCGACATAAATATCTTTGGTGGTTTATGTTTGCCGTATATGTATCAAATGTATTATTTACACTTGTCAACTTAACAATGGTGTTAAATGCTATTATTGAAACAAAATCGGTTTTATTTATTTTACCTATTTTAATCGTCGTGATTGGTTCAGCAATATTAGCCATATATATGTTAATTATTTCAATTGTACGTAAAAGTACATTTAATCGATAGTATTTGATAACTATATTAAGAATATGTTATAATTCGGAACGTATATAATGAACGGAGGACAATTTTCATGCATACATTATTTATGGTCTTATTAATTATTGATTGTATTGCATTAATTACTGTTGTATTACTCCAAGAAAGTAAAAGTAATGGACTTTCGGGTGCGATTAGCGGGGGCGCTGAACAGTTATTTGGTAAGCAAAAACAACGTGGCGTCGATTTATTCTTGCATAGATTAACAATTGTGTTAGCCATCATTTTCTTTTTAATAATGATTGGAATAAGTTATTTTGGTTTATAAGGTCCGACGATATCAATGTCGGGCTTTTTTATTTATAATAGAGTTAACACATTTTATAAAGAAATCATTATTTTAATATAATCATCAATGCATATTTTTAAGCTATTCAGGGAATAAAATAGATTGATTATATAATGAATGCAGTCTATTAGTACAAAATAAAAAAAGTAATCATATTATAATTTTTGTTAGAGAGGGATAAAAAATGCAAATTAAGTTACCTCAACCTTTCTTTTTCCAAGAAGGTAAAAGAGCAGTCTTACTCCTACATGGATTCACAGGTAATTCCTCAGATGTAAGACAACTTGGTAGATTTTTACAAAAAAAAGGTTATACTTCTTATGCGCCACAGTATGAAGGTCATGCTGCACCGCCAGAAGAAATATTAAAGTCTAGTCCATATGTATGGTTTAAAGATGTACTTGATGGCTATGATTATCTTGTAGAACAAGGTTATGAAGACATAGCGGTAGCTGGATTGTCATTAGGCGGCGTATTTGCATTGAAGTTAAGTTTAAACCGTCCTGTAAAAGGTATCATAACAATGTGTGCACCTGCCGAAGTAAAAACAGAAGGTACAATCTATGAAGGTTTTTTAGAATATGCACGTAATTTTAAAAAATACGAAGGTAAAGATCAAGCAACGATTGATAAAGAAATGGAAGATTTTCATCCTACTGAAACACTCAAAGAACTTAGTGATACGTTAAGTCGTGTGCGTAATGATGTAGATGAAGTCTTAGATCCCATTTTAGTAGTTCAAGCTGAAAAAGATGAAATGATTGATCCTCAGTCAGCAAATTATATATACGAAAATGTAGATTCAGATGAAAAACAAATTAAATGGTATGCAAATTCAGGACATGTCATTACAATTGATAAAGAAAAAGAGCAAGTGTTTGAAGATGTATATGCGTTTTTAGAAGGATTAGACTGGTCTGAATAAATCATAAAAATAATTGATTAAAGAAAGGAGGGGCATGATGAATTTAAAGCAATCCATTGAAGATATTGTAAAACAACCTGATTATGAACCGATGTCTGTATCAGACTTTCAAGATGCTTTAGGTCTTAGTAGTGCCGACTCATTTAGAGAATTAATAAAGGTGCTCGTTGAACTTGAACAAGCAGGATTGGTAGAGCGAACAAAGACAGATCGCTATCAACGTAAAGTATCAAATAAGAATTTAAGTTCAAAATTAATAAGAGGTACTTTAAGTCAAAATAAAAAAGGCTTTGCTTTTTTACGCCCAGAAAACGAAGAACTTGAAGATATTTTTATTCCACCAACAAAGATTAATCGTGCTTTAGATGGAGATACAGTAATAGTTGAATTACAAAAATCCAGAGGAGAGCATCGTGGAAAAGTTGAAGGTGAAGTAAAATCTATAGAAAAACACTCTGTCACACAAGTGGTAGGTACGTATAGTGAAGCAAAACATTTTGGTTTTGTCATTCCTGACGATAAACGTATTATGCAAGATATATTTATACCTAAAGGACAGAGTCTTGGAGCCGTAGATGGTCATAAAGTACTTGTCCAAATCACAAAATATGCTGATGGCACAGATAATCCAGAAGGACATGTGTCTGCTATTCTAGGTCATAAAAATGACCCAGGAGTAGATATTCTTTCAATTATTTATCAGCATGGAATTGAGATTGAATTTCCTGATGAGGTATTAAAAGAAGCGGAATCAGTCCCTGAAGAAATAAAACCTGAAGAAATTAAGGGACGAAGAGATTTAAGAAACGATCTTACAATTACAATAGATGGTGCAGATGCTAAAGATTTAGACGATGCAATTAGCGTTAAACGTCTAGATAATGGCCATACGGAATTGACAGTAAGTATTGCAGACGTAAGTTATTACGTAAAAGAAGGCTCTGCGCTAGATAAAGAAGCTTATGATAGAGCAACGAGTGTATATTTAGTAGACCGTGTTATTCCAATGATTCCACACCGTTTAAGTAATGGTATCTGTTCATTAAATCCTGAAGTAGATCGTTTAACGTTAAGTTGTCGTATGGAAATAAATGAGCGTGGCGAAGTGGTGAATCATGACATATTTGATAGTGTTATTCATTCAAACTATCGTATGACATATGATGCAGTGAATCAAATTATTACCGAAAAAAATACAGAAGTGCGTCAACAATACAGTGAAATTGTCCCAATGTTAGATTTAGCACAAGATTTATCTAATCGACTTATCCGTATGCGTAAACGTCGTGGTGAAATTGATTTTGATATTAATGAAGCAAAAGTGTTGGTCAATCAAGAAGGACTACCTACAGATGTAATAATGCGAGAACGTGGTGAAGGAGAGCGTTTAATTGAATCATTTATGTTAGCAGCCAATGAAACAGTTGCTGAACATTTTAACAAATTAGAAGTGCCATTTATTTATCGTGTTCATGAACAACCAAAATCAGATCGATTACGCCAGTTCTTCGACTTTATTACTAATTTTGGTATTATGGTTAAAGGCACAGGTGAAGATATTCATCCTTCAACATTACAATCTATCCAAGAAGAAGTTGAAGGTCGTTCTGAGCAAATGGTTATTTCAACAATGATGTTACGTTCGATGCAACAAGCACATTATGATGATACAAATTTAGGTCATTTCGGCTTGTCAGCAGAATATTATACACATTTTACTTCCCCGATTCGTCGTTATCCAGATTTAACTGTTCATCGCTTAATTCGTAAGTATCTTGTCGATCACTCTATGAATCATAAAGAGATGCATAAATGGGAAGAAACATTACCAGAATTAGCAGAACATACATCCCAACGTGAACGTCGCGCAATTGAAGCAGAGAGAGATACAGATGAGTTGAAGAAAGCAGAGTATATGATTCAACATATTGGTGATGAATTTGAAGGTATTGTAAGCTCTGTTGCCAATTTTGGTATGTTCGTTGAATTACCAAATACAATAGAAGGTATGGTTCATATTTCTAATATGACAGATGATTATTATCAATTTGATGAACGACAAATGGCGTTGATAGGTGAACGACATGCTAAAGTGTTTAGAATTGGTGATGAGGTAAAAGTTAAAGTTACTCATGTAGACGTAGATGAACGCATGATAGATTTCCAAATTGTTGGCATGCCATTACCTAAAAATGATAAATCACAGCGTCCTGCTCGTGGAAAAACGATTCAAGCTAAAACGCGTGGTAAATCTTTAGATAAATCCAAAGATAATCATCATAAAAACAAAAAGAAAAAACGTAAACAACGTAAGGGTAAAAATCAACGTCAACGTGATAAACAAAGCGCAACTAAGCATAAACCTTTTTATAAAGATAAAAATATTAAGAAAAAAGCGTGTCGTAAGAAAAAATAATCAGCAAAGAGGTGACATACATTAATGGCCAAGAAAAAAACAAAATCACCAGGTACGTTGGCTGAAAACCGTAAAGCAAGACATGATTATAATATTGAAGATACCATTGAAGCAGGTATTGCGCTTCAAGGTACAGAAATTAAATCGATTCGACGAGGTAGTGCGAACTTAAAAGATAGTTATGCACAAGTGAAGCGTGGAGAAATGTATATTAATAATATGCATATTGCTCCATACGAAGAAGGAAATCGTTTTAATCATGATCCATTACGATCAAGAAAGCTGTTATTGCATAAAAAAGAGATTATCAAACTCGGCGAACGTACAAGAGAAATTGGATATTCGATTATTCCTTTAAAATTGTATTTAAAACATGGACAATGTAAAGTTTTATTAGGCATAGCTCGTGGTAAAAAACTGCATGATAAACGTCAAGCATTGAAAGATAAAGCAATGAAACGAGATGTTGATCGTGCAATGAAAGCCCGTTATTAAGCATAATTGTTGCTTAATCGGGCTCTATTTGTTATGATAAGTAAAGTTGTTTAAATTAAACTGTATCTTATATTTTATTATATTGCGGGGGCGTTTTTGGATTCGACAGGGGTCCCCCGAGCTTATTAAGCGTGTCGGAGGGTTGTCTCCGTCATCAACACATTCGGTTAAATATAACTGACAAATCAAACAATAATTTAGCAGTAGCTGCGTAATAGCGCTCTGCATCGCCTAACAGCATTTCCTATGTGCTGTTAACGCGATTCAACCCTAATAGGATATGCTAAACACTGCCGTTTGAAGTCTGTTTAGATGAAATTTAATCAAACTAGCATATTGTTGGTTGTCTATTGCTTACCAATATGCGAAATGAATCAATAGACTACACACGTAGAAAGATTTGTATCAGGACCTCTGGACGCGGGTTCGAATCCCGCCGCCTCCATCTCATAGCTTGTAACCCTATTGGTTGCAAGCTTTTTATTTTTATTGCCCCAGTATAGCCCCAAATATGCCCAATAAAAATGCACCCTATAATTAAGATGCAATATTTTTGTATAAAACTATTTCATTTTTATCATTGTGAATTTCAAGGATAATATCATGAATTTTATCATCTTCACTATAAGTATCTTTCATTTCATTATATTTAAAATATTCTAACTGTCTATTTGTTGAGTGATCAATAATTATTATATCTTTTCTTAAATAGTCACATTTTATTTCATAATCTGTTTCATTTATAATATTCCAGTTAAAAATTTTCATTTCATCACCTCATAAATATTTTACAATTTCTTTTTGTGTACTAGGATATAAATGTCCGTAACGTGTACTTATTTCTTCAATAGATAATGTCCTAATCTTTGTGCAATAACCATTAAACTAGTACCGTGATTAATCAAAAGTGACCCATGACTATGACGGATTTCATGAATTACAATTCTAGGAAAATAATTAGTTTAGACGATGTGTTTATGTCGAAAAAGATTATTGTGCGTTGAGAAGAATTTTTAAAAAGGGGCTTTAAATATTTTGGAGTTTTTGTACGTTTGTAAAAAAATCATAGATATTCTAGTTGCTTTAGCAACAGTTTTTGAAGAAAAAACAGCTAAATTATTAGTTAAAATCACAAAGAAAGAGAAAAAATAGAATACGGCATTTATATCTAGAAATTTATTGTACATTGAGAAATATACTTAACTAAATTTGTAAATTAATGTCTACATAGCGTGAGCTATTAAGTAGACCATTTGATAATAATTGGGTTTGTTAAGAATTCTGAGATTCAATGTCAGTAAAGTAATTAGGAGGTTTGATTTATAAATGTATCGCTATGATATTACACATATTATTGCTCTGATTTTGAATATATTTTTTATAATATTTATGCCATTAACTTTTAAATATGGGAATGTATATATAACGATTATCTGGATAATACTTGGAGCGATAAATGCAATTTATATTTATCGTAAGAATACAAAAATGAAAAAAGATCAAAGCAACAAAAAATAGTTGAGATAAAGCAAATAATAGGTTTTGGTTAATCTAATTTTTTATTAGTTTTGGGAATTACATATAAAAGTAAGATACAAAGAATTATGCTTTGTATTATGATAGACCATAGTAATATATTTTCTCTCTTGATTATCAGAAAAAATATATCTAAAGCTATAGGGATTATAGAGAAGTAAAGACTATAACTGAAAAAATGTTTTATATACTTTCCACAAATGATTTGTCCTTTGTCCCAGTTATGTTGAGTTTTTATTGATTTTTTTGTTCTAAATCCGTAGAAGCGGTTTATCTTTTTAGGTGGGTTTTTAATAATTAAATTTCCTAGTAAAATCATAAAAATACTTGAAGGAAATAAAAGCATTTGATAACTTCCTTTTTCATGTTTTTGAAGAGCTTCTTTCTTAATATTATATAGAAATAATGCAAAGAAAAAAATAATGTAAGTATGATGTTAATAAATTAAAGAATGATGAATACTTTTGACTAACACCAGATATAAGTCAGTTAGTCTAGGACAAAATAGAAATAACGAACTTTTATGGTTGGTAAATCAACTGTGGTGATTAAATGTAATGAAATTTTATATTTACATTTATGTGATAAATCATTTCATCTCAAATATACAATGTTTTTAAATTTCTAAATTTCAATTGTTTATTGTAATAACATTAAAACGTTGATATATTAATGTTTGTAACGTTTTTTTTAATATATATTAGGGTAGTTTTAAAGAAAATAATTTATAATTTAATTGTTTGGAGAGAAGTAATGAACAATCAATCAAAATATTTTCATCATGTAGAACATAGGAAATTTCAAAGTAGTTCAAAAGCAACGCTTTGGTCTTCTTTGATTATTACGCTGATTTTTACAATTGTAGAGTTTGTAGGTGGATTATATGCTAATTCACTTGCTTTATTATCAGATTCATTTCATATGTTAAGTGATGTTTTGGCACTAGGATTGTCTATGCTTGCTATTTATTTTGCAAGTAAGCCTCCAACGAAACATTATACGTATGGATTTTTAAGATTAGAAATTATTGTAGCTTTCTTAAATGGTTTAGCATTAATTGTTATTTCGTTAGGTATTATGTACGAAGGCATTTTGAGAATCATACATCCTGAACCGGTAGCAAGTGGTATCATGATATTTGTAGCTGTATTAGGTCTTATTATAAATATCATTTTAACACTTATTTTATTTAGATCTTTAAGAAAAGAAGATAATGTCAATATTCAAAGTGCATTATGGCATTTTTTCGGAGATTTATTAAATTCAATTGGCGTTATCGTAGCAGTAGTACTTATTCATTTTACTGGATGGGCAATTATTGACCCAATCATTAGTATCATCATTTCTCTTATCATTTTAAATGGTGGTTATAAAATAATTAAAAATGCTTGGAAAGTATTAATGGAGCGTATTCCAGGTGGATATGATTCAGATGAAATTATTAATGCAATGAAAAGCGTTGAAGGCGTTATAGATGTGCATGAGTTTCATTTATGGAGCATCACTACAAACCATAGTTCATTGAGTGCTCATGTTGTTTTAAGTGATGAATATACTAAATGGCCGTATTCAACGGTTAATAAAGTTTCTGAATTGTTGAAAGAAAAATATAATTTAGAACATGTTACACTACAAATTGAAAATATTCATCTTAACCATTTAGACGAAGATTACTTTAAACAATACGAAGAATGATAATTAAATAGGAGTAGAAGCGACGGATAGTAAGAGCGCTTCTACTCCTTATTTTTAGTTTTTATTTATTTTTTTACTATCTACGCGTTCAGAATTGCCTTTAGATTTGTGTGCTTTTGGATTATTCTTTTTATGTGCACTTTCATTTACATCTTTGACTGTATCATTACTATGACTACATGCACCTAATATTAGAAAGCTTGAAAGCGTTAGTAAGGCTAATTTTTTCATTGTCTCATCCCTTTGTTTTAAGTCGTATCATATTTTAGTATGGCATATTAAATGTAATATTCAATAAATATTTATAAATTTTAAAATGATGTCAAAAATAAAAGATAGAGCCTCAAAGCTCTACCTTTTTTATTATTAATTGTTTATTTGATTTATATGATTATTCGTATTATTACTTTGTGTATTTTGAGTTGTATTTGATGTGCTATTTTGATTTACATTATTAGTGTTGTCTTTTGTTGTATTAGATTCATTTGTATGATTATATTGAGTACTATTTTGACTATTCTGGTTGTGAGTAGAATGTGTTTGTTTTGAATCATTATTTGCTGAATTCGTCTGATATTGAGATGTGTCTTGTTGTTGTGTTGAAGGTTCTTGCTGTCGTTGTGTAGAATTTTGATTATTTGTAGTCGCATTATTTTGTTCAGTAGTTGAGTTTTCTTGTTGTATTGATTGTTGTGTAGTTCGTGATTCTGATGACTGAATTGAATTTTCTTCTGTGGCGGATGTGTTTTCTTGAGTGGAAGGAGTATCCTGAATAGACTCATGTGATGTATCCTTATTATTTTTCTTAGAATTATTTTCTTTTTTATTGTTATTTTCTTTATTTGTTTTATTATCTTTAGGCTTTTCTTTTTTTATAGGAGTGATGTCACTTTTAGAGGGATTATTACTCTCAATGACTTTATGAATACCCAGTGCAAGCATACTTAATAAGATAATAATAATAGCCATAGCAAGCATTTTTAAGTAATTTTTATTTTTAAAAATAGCAATAATACCAAAAATAATGACTATACAAGCGATTAAAAATAAAGTAATGCCTAGATAGAATATAATTTTATCCATAACTGACCTCCATCATTACAATATGTCAATCAAATTTCACTATAAATATTACATAATAAATATTAATATTTATTTAACATTTTATTATTTTTTTAAAACAATTTAGTTGATAAAATTATTAATATAATAGTGTTATTCATTCGATTTATTGTAAATATTAATTTCTTCATTTTTAAAATTGATTGAAACATATAAATGTTCATCATATGTATTAATAGGAAGAGAGGGTGTATTCAGTTTAAACTCTGATAGAATTTTAAATGAACCATTATTTAAAGGTTCAACTATTGATACATCATTTTCGTTTTGTTGTATAAGTAGATTTCTATTCGTCATATTATTAATTTTCCAATGATTCATGTAAACTCACCTCTATTAAAAATAAAAAGCCTGAAACATACTCAATACATATGTGCAGGCTTTAAAAGTTATATTCATAATTAAATAAATATATTTATTTAAGACTTTTAAGCAAACATCCTAGAATAGGAATAACTAGAAAAAATTAGATATTCTTAATTAAAGCTTTGTTCAATTTCCGTAAAAGCTTTATTTGTAACTTTAATATTATCAATTCTATCAGACATAATATTTCCATCTAGATAGCCATGATCAATAAGAACTTTGCAATTTTCTAAGAAATCACTATACTTTCTATCGCAAAAATAATCATCTTGAGCTGTAATACTATCTTTAAAATTATTTGCTTCTTCCTCTGTTTGTCCACTATTTGAACGTTCCATATATAGCTTATAAAATTTTGCTACTGTATATTTTTGTTCGTTAGTTAATTCGTCCATAGAAACGCCTCCTAAACTCATTACTTATATATACCCAATTTAATTTAATTAAAAAACTAAAAAAACGATATTACATTTATTGAGCTTTTTTAATACCTTGATCTACTGCTTCGGCAAATCTATAAAATGTTCTCGTATAATTTTTGGGGGATCGTCTATTATTTTTATCCAAGTTGTTATGTTTAAAAAACAAAGCTCGTTGGCGAGTCGTCAATTCTAGTTGCACTCCTGTATCTTTTTTATCTCTATTAATAATATTATTATTGGAAAGGGCCTCAATTCCTTTAGGCGTTTTTTGTACTGTAAATCCATGATCAGTTAATGAATGACGTAATGTTTGAACCAATTTTTTATCTTGACCACCTACGTAAACAATGGGTTCATCGCCTGCATATCCGTGAATAGATACTGTTTTTGACGAATGGTTGAGCATATCTAATAATTGAGGTTCATCAAAAACAGTAGAAGTAATATGTAGTTGAGCATTATTATCTGAACGTAGACCTTCAAATGAATAAAAATTATATTGACCAATATTTGAAATACGACGAGCGAGTTCAGTGGTTCCAGGTTCAATACTTCCACCATGAATCGCTGTAATTAAGGTATCGCTGTGCTTACGGTGTTTTGTGATTATTTTCCAATCTTTATTTTTTGTTGTATGTTGTTTTAAATCATTAAAGTTAGCATAGTAATCTAAAGATTGATTTTGTTTTAAATCAAAATGTTTATAAAAGTAAAGAAAGAAAAGAATAAATAATATAATAATAAGAGTTAAAAAGATGTAATAAAAAAATCGATAATTTAATTTTTTGTTTTTCATAAAAATAAGTTGTTCCTTTAAATATCATTTCTTAGTATAGAAAAGTATAGCGTAACGCCATAGTCTTTAACTATTAGTATGTTTTTACAAGCTTAAGGCGATAGTCATTATTAAAATTATCAACTAAAGCATATGGAGAGATAATCAGTAAACCATGATCATTTATCGTATCTTTACTTACACCGTATTTATATGCTTGATAAATAATTTTAGTACAATATGTAAAGCGTTCACTTTTTAAATTAAGTGTAACTAAATAAGTTTTATCACTATTTTTATAATGAGCTTTTGCCCAATCAGCTGCTTTTTGACCTGCATTAGGATATTCACAACGATATATTTTAATCCAATCATTTTTTTTAACGCCAAATCGCTGTTTAAATGATTCGAAAGATTCAGTAATAGGCTTATCGCCAGGTCCTTCAATTTGTAAAACAGTATCATGATCTAAAGCAATACTTGAATGTCCAAAGAAACCAAATAATACCGGACCTTTTGTAAGAATAATGTCACCAGGTTGTAATTTGAAATCATTTCCTTTTCCTGAAGATGAAGAAGTGGAACTTATAGATGCATAAGTATGAGAAGGGAACGCGAAAAATAGTAATGAAGTGAAAATAACAAATATAATACGCTTCAATTGAATAGTCTTCAATTTATATCTCCTTAATTGTTTTATAGAGGAATATATAAAAAAGAACAAAATAAGATTGTATTTTGTTCTTTTAAACTCTATTTATAAAATACCAAATATTAGTACATATATCAGTAAAGCAAAACCAAAAATATAAAAGATGACTGTAAAGCCTAAATATGATTCTTTACGTTCTTCTTTTTTAGATTTTAGCAATAACCCTAATATAATTGAAGCAGCGACAACAAATATAATACCCAGCCAAAGTAAAATCGTTAAATGTGTACTCATTTGTAAACCTCCCACATTTTAATTAAAAAAAGTTATATATCAGTGGATATATATAATATAAAAAAATGATTAGATTAGTTAAAAAAATTATTTCGCTTATAAGGTTTTTATCCAAGATAGCGGCAATTAAACTGAATGAAATAGTGAGACCACATATGATTAAACCAGGTATGAGCCAGAAATAATCATCTAACTTAGGAAAATAGGTGACAGTAATATTAAAACCTAGAAATAAAAAGGTAATCATAATATTAATCCAAAATAATTTATTAATATTCATAGGTAGTGTCACCTCTATAACAATGATGTCTTTTTTATCATCATATCACTTCTTTAAAAGAAAGGTAAAACTTTAATCCTTATTAAAAGAATGACTTCGTAAATTTACATAAAAAAAACTGGCGATTAAACTAAAATGTACTCATCGGCAGTCATAAATATGTATGATTAACTAATAAACTATCAATTAAAAGGGGAAATCAAAAAAGTAAATAAAAGAGTATAAAGATTCGAAAAATCGTCACATTTACAGAAAATTAATATTCGCATAGAATGTTTTTAGTGAATAATTAGAAATAAAGTGTTTTAATTATTTTAATAAAATCAATTAAAACATTACAACTTTTATAAAAAATATGACTTACTGATGTGATTATATATAAATAAACATCATTCATTTAGAAACAATAAGATGATAGGAGATACTGAAATGTTGTAATGTGAGGAGGAAAAAAATGACATTTTATGATTTTGTTATTGGATTTATTAATGATGATACACCACTAGGAAGTTTAGCAAACTACATTGTAAATGATCATAAATTTCCCAAAAACGAACGCAATAATAAAGAAATTAGAGCATATGTGATGTCAAATTACGTTGATCACCAACTAATTGAAAGCGCTAATCGAGCAATGAGTCTCTATAAATTAATTTGAATTAGGATAGTACCAATTTTGTTGCTTTAGCGCATTCCATATATCTTTAGTTTTAAAGTTTAATTCATTATCTCTAATTGAAAAAGGTTCTATAATTTCTCTATCTAACCACGAATGAATAAGTTCACTAGGAACTCCATCAAGTAACATTTCTGATTTACTTATTACAAAACATTCCCAATCTAATGAGAGCTTATTAGGATTGACATAATTGTATTGATGATGATCATTCATAATGAACGCTCCTTTATTTGTAAAACTTATAATTCATTATACCCGTCACAATGAGAACCAAACGTGTATTAATTAATTTTTTACCTTTATTTATTTTTAAGTATAAAAAAATTAAGATATACTATGTATGGATTATAAAGTGGTGTAAAAGAAAGTTGCCTATATTATTTAAAAAATATATTGAGGTGAATGTAATGAGTAAAATACTCTATTTAATGAGACATGGACAAACTATGTTTAATTTAAGAGGGAAAGTACAAGGTGCAAGTGATTCTCCACTTACTAAATTAGGAATATCTCAAGCGAAGCAAGCAGGTCATTACTTTAAACACAATCATATTACTTTTGACGAAGCATATTCATCTAGTTCGGAACGGGCATGTGATACGTTAGAAAATGTTTTACCTGAACAAGCATATCAACGTAATAAAGGACTAAAAGAATGGAGTTTTGGGCTATTTGAAGGGGATAGTGTTCAATTATTGGATGCAGTTTGGGA